>CAZIXP010000028.1:0-38132 GCA_964543245.1 uncultured Starkeya sp. | reverse complement strand
TCCGTCACCGCCCGCGGCGTCGTCAACATGACCGCCATCGCCGTCGTCGAGGCGCGCTCTCCCTCGGGCGCGCAGCCACCAGCGGCATGAGAAAACCGGGGTCACGGCGACACCGCAAGCGTGCCTGCCGCCAAATCGGCGGCACGGGGTGCGTGGTCTCTATCTGTCTGGAATAAGAAGTAGATTTGGTGGAGCCAGGCGGAATCGAACCGCCGACCTCTTGAATGCCATTCAAGCGCTCTCCCAACTGAGCTATGGCCCCACCGGGGGTTGCCGGGTGCGAACGGGCCGGAGCGGCAGGTTCGCTTTGGGATTGTCTCCCGGCGGGTGCTTCGGGCGTTGCCGTCAGCGGAGCGTCGTAAACCACATGGGCGCGGAGACTGCAAGTGGGGGCTGGGGACAAATTCAAACTGTCCCCGGCCGCGACGCTCCTGGCGCCTTTCGACCGGCCGCCGGCGCGGGGCCGGCGGACCTGTCAGCCTTCCTCGTCGTCCTCGATGCCGTCGCCGATCAGGTCGGTCACGTCGTCGTCGCCGTCCTCGTCTTCTTCGAGGAAGGTGTCGTCGTCATCGGTCTCGACCTCGTCCTCGATCTCGATGTCGTCGTCCGCCGTCGCCGCCTTGGTGGAGGTGGTGGCCTCCTCGTCGGCGTCCTCCAGCGAGACCAGTTCGATGTCGCCCGTTTCCTCGACGTCCACCTCGGCCGGCTCGGCAGCGACGGGACGCGGGGCTTCGACGCGACCGCGGGAGACCGCAACAGTGATCGGGACGATCTGGCCCGTATAGGGCGAGACCACCGGATCCTTGTTCAGGTCGTAGAATTTGCGGCCCGTCACGGGGCAGATGCGCTTCGTGCCAAGTTCTGGCTTCGCCACGGGTCTGACCTCGGATGGTGTGGATGAAGGGGGCTCCCATAGGACCCGAGGCTCCGGCCTGTCAAGCGCCAATCGTGCGACGGCCGGCGCCGTCGGCAGGAGCGTGCGGTCGGCGGTCGGCCCGCGGCGGCGCCGGAATCGGCACATCGGGGCGCGGCGCGGCAGGTTCCAGCCCGGTCGTCGGGCATGACGCTGCCGTCCCAATCATGTTAGGAAGCCCGCTCTCGCCTTCCCCAGCAAAGCCGGCCTTCGACATGAGCAGCACATTTTCTTCCTCCGCCGCCGTAATGCCGGTGTCCCCGGGCCATGGCGAGGCCGCGCCGCGGCCGGCGCTCGCCCGTGCCGGCACGCCCCTGCAGGGCACCGTGCGGGTGCCCGGCGACAAGTCGGTGTCGCACCGCGCCATCATCTTCGGCACCCTGGCGGTCGGCGAGACGCTGATCTCCGGGCTGCTGGAGGGCGAGGATGTGCTCAACACCGCCCGGGCCTGCGCGGCGCTGGGCGCGCGGATCGAGCGGCTCGGCCCCGGCGACTGGCGGGTCGAGGGGGTGGGCGTCGGCGGCCTGCGCGCCCCGGCGGCGGCGCTCGACTTCGGCAATTCCGGCACCGGCGCCCGGCTGATGATGGGCATGGTCGCCGGCAACCCCATCACCGCGACCTTCGATGGCGATGCCAGCCTGCGCCGCCGGCCGATGCGCCGCATCCTCGATCCGCTGGCGCGGATGGGGGTGGAGGTGGTTTCGGCGGCCGAAGGTGGGCGGCTGCCGCTCACGCTGCGCGGCCCGCGGGACCTGGTGCCGATCGCCTATGACAGCCCGGTGGCCTCGGCGCAGATCAAGTCCGCGGTGCTGCTGGCGGGCCTTGGCGCCCCGGGGGAGACCTCGGTGACCGAGCAGGAGGCGAGCCGCGACCACACCGAGCGCATGCTGACCCATTTCGGCGCCGAGGTGCGGGTGGTGCCGCACGGCGCCCATGGCCGCACCGTCACCGTCGTCGGCCGCCCGGAGCTGAAGCCGGCGCCGGTGCAGGTCCCGGCCGATCCCTCTTCTGCGGCGTTCCCGCTGGTGGCGGCGCTGGTGACGCCGGGCTCGGAGGTGGTGATCGAAGGGGTGATGACCAACCCGCTGCGTACCGGATTGCTGAGCACCCTCAAGGAGATGGGTGCCGACATCGCCTATCTCGGCGAGCGCGTCGAGGGCGGCGAGAGCGTGGCCGACCTGCGGGTGCGGGCCTCGAAGCTCGTCGGTGTCGACGTGCCGGCGGAGCGCGCGCCTTCGATGATCGACGAATACCCCATCCTCGCCGTCGCCGCGGCTTTTGCCGAGGGAACCACGCGGATGCGCGGGCTTTCCGAGCTGCGGGTGAAGGAATCCGACCGTCTTGCCGCGGTGGCGGCCGGGCTGGCGCAGGCCGGGGTGCGGCACCGCATCGAGGGCGACGACCTCATCGTCGAAGGCCGCGGCGCGGTGGAGGGGGGCGGCACGGTCACCACCCATATGGACCACCGCATCGCGATGAGCTTCCTGGTGATGGGGCTCGCCAGCCTCAATCCCATGAAAATCGACGACATTTCCTTCGTCGCCACCAGTTTCCCGAGCTTCGTGCCGCTGATGACGGGGCTTGGCGCCGATATTGCCGAGGTGTCATGATCCTCGCGCTGGACGGTCCCGCGGCGTCGGGCAAGGGCACGCTGGCGCGGCGGCTGGCTGCGCATTACCGTCTGCCGCATCTGGATACCGGCCTGCTCTACCGCGCGGTGGGGGCGGGGATGGTACGGGCGGGGGCGGCGCTGGATGACGAGGCGGCGGCGACGGCCCTGGCGCAGGCGCTGGACCTCGCCGCTTTCGATCCCGAAACCCTGAAATCCGGCGCGGCGGGGGAGGCGGCGTCGCGCGTCGCGGCCATGCCCGGGGTTCGTAAGGCCTTGCTGGCGCTCCAGAAATCCTTTGCGGTGCAGCCCGGGGGCGCGGTTCTCGACGGGCGCGACATCGGCACCGTCATCGCCCCCGACGCCGAGGTGAAGCTCTTCGTCACCGCGAGCCCGGAGGTGCGGGCGCAGCGCCGCTGCCGCGAGCTGCTAAGCCGCGGGGAAGACACGACATTCGAGGCAGTGCTGGAGGATATCCGCCGCCGCGACGCCCGCGATTCCGGCCGCGCTGAGGCGCCGCTGCTGCGGGCGGCGGACGCGCGGGTGCTCGACAATTCCGCCCTCGACCTCGAGGCGAGCTGGCGCGCGGCGCTGGCCCTCGTGGAGGGGCGGCTGAGGGAGATCGGGGCGTGACGGGTCAGTCTGGTGAGGTGGACGATGAGGCCATTAACCCGCCCGCGGTGGCGGGTGAGGACAGGCTCGCGCGCGGCCGGGCGCAGCTCGCCCGCATCACCGGCAGCTCGGGCGAGCAACTCATGGAAACGCTCGCGGAGGTCGCGCCGGACTTTGCCCGCTACATCTTCGAGTTCGGCTATGGCGACGTCTATTCCCGCCCGGGGCTCGACCTGCGCACCCGCATGCTCGCCACCGTCGCCGGGCTGGTGGCGCTGGGCCACGCCCAGCGCGAGCTGGAGGTGCATATCGGCTCGGCGCTGAATGTGGGAGCCAGCCGCGAGGAGGTGGTGGAGGTCATCATGCAGATGGCGCTCTATGCCGGCTTCCCCGCCGCGCTGGATGCGCTGCTGATCGCCAAGCGGGTGTTCGCCGCCCGCGGCCTGTCCGACACCCCCGCCGCGCCCTGAGCGCGCCGATGCGCCGCGTCCTCGTCATCGGCATCGGCATGGGGCAGGCGAGCCAGCTCACCTTCCGCGCCGCCGAGGCGCTGGGGCAGGCTGACCTGTTCCTGCTGCTGGAGAAGGGGGAGGCCGCCGCCGGGCTGGTGGCGCTGCGCGAGGGGCTGCTGGCCCGCTTCGCCAAGCCGGGGCATCGGGTGGTCCGAGCGCCGAGCCCGCGCCGCCTGCGCCCGCCGCTGCCGGCGGGAGAGGCGGATGCCGACGCGGGCGCGGCGCGCGACGCCACCTACCGCGCCAGCGTCGCCGCCTGGCACGGCGAGCGCGCCGCGCTGCTGGCGGAATGGCTCGCCCGCGAATTGCCGGAGGACGGCACTGCCGCCATCCTCGTCTGGGGTGACCCCATGCTCTACGACTCCACCCTGCGGGTGCTGGAAGGCGCCCGGGCGGTGCTCGCGCGGCGGCAGGTGGACGGGCCGGCGGACGGGCAGGCGGACTGGGGGGCGGGCGGCGGAAGCCTGCCGCCGGAGGCCCCAGCCGGCTTCACCGTCGAGGTGGTGCCGGGCCTGTCGGCGCTGCAGATGCTGTGCGCCGCCCATTCCATTCCGCTCAACGGGGTGGGGGAGCCGGTTCTCGTCACCACCGGCCGCCGGGTCGCCGAGAGAACCCCGGATGCCCCCGCCTTCGCGGTGCTGCTGGACGACGGCAGCGGCCTTTCCGCCCTGCTGGCGCGGGGCTGGACGGGCGAGGTGTGGTGGGGCGCCTGCCTCGGCACGCCGGACGAGGCACTGCTCGCCGGGCCGCTGACGGAGGTCGGCGTCGCGATCCTCAACGCCCGCGCCGCGATCAGGGCGCGGCTCGGCTGGGTGATGGATGTGTGGCTGGCGCGGCCGCTCTAGGTCGTTGTTTTGCCGCATTTTCTTCACGCGAACCGGCATCCGCTTCGCTCGAAAAGGCTCTAGCGGTTTCCGGCGGGCGCGGGTTCACCGGAAACGCGCTGAAACGGTGATTCCGCCATTC
Organism: uncultured Starkeya sp.; assembly: GCA_964543245.1. Lineage (GTDB taxonomy): Bacteria > Pseudomonadota > Alphaproteobacteria > Rhizobiales > Xanthobacteraceae > Ancylobacter. Next base: position 33,520 of record CAZIXP010000028.1, on the reverse strand, counting down.
CTACCGCAAAACCGCGCCGCATTTCTGCGGGACGTGCTCCTGCCGGCGCCCGGTATGACGGCCTGACCGTGCTTCCGGTGCGGTCCGCGCGGGGATCGTTGCCCGGCAGTGCCGGGGGCCGTTTCCGATGAGGCGTGCGCTCCCACCCGCGGGGCGGGCGGGAGGGGCACCGCCGTCGCCGCGCGCCGGCCAAAAATCAGTCGCAGTATTGGTCTAATTGACGTCTTCACACGTAATCTTTCGGGGTTACTCAGGACAACATCTTTGCCTCTGTCACATCTGCAACTTGATATAGAAAATATTCGTCCATGCGTGTTCTAGCGTGCATTGCTGAAGAACATAACACCTGGATGCTGGCGCTGTCGGTGTTGATGTGTCTCGGCGGCAGCTGGGTGGCGCTTGAACTGTATCACCGGGCGCTGCAGCGTTCCGGCCGCCAGCAGATGGGCTGGGTGTTCCTTGCCGCGGTGGCGGCGGGCAGCTCGGTGTGGTGTACCCATTTCGTCGCCATGCTGGCCTACCGCATCGACATCCCCGTTCTGTACGATCCCGTCCTGACCCTGCTGTCCCTGCTCGCGGCGGTGGGTGGCATCACCCTGGCACTGCTGATCGCGGTGACGGGCGGCCTTGCCTCGGCGGTCATCGGCGGCGCGCTGCTCGGCATCACGGTGGCAGCCATGCACTATGTCGGCATGCTGGCCTACCGGATCGACGGGGTGATGAGCTGGGATGCCGGCTATGTCGGCGCCTCGGTGCTGCTGTCGGTGATTCTCGCGACGGCGAGCCTCGTGGCGCTGACTTACCGGCGGAACGCTCTCGCCTTGGCGGCCTTCGTCGCCGGCGTGCTGGTGCTGCACTTCACCGGCATGGCGGCGCTGACGGTGCAGCCCCTGCCGGCGCTGCCGCCGGATGCCGCCCATTTCGAAGGGTTGGCCGTGGCTATCGCCAGCGGCGTGCTGCTGGTCATCGCGACCGGCGTGGCGAGCCACATGATCGATTCCGACATGACCGAGCAGACGAGCGACACGCTGAAGCAGATGGCGCTCACCGACGCCCTGACCGGCCTGCCGAACCGCGCGAGCTTCGTGAACTTCATGCCGGTCAAGCTGGCGCGGGCGCAGCTCGACAAGCGCTCGGTGGCGGTAGTGCTGATCGACCTCGACCGCTTCAAGGAGACGAACGACCAGCATGGCCACGAGGCCGGCGACCTGATGCTGGCGGCGGTGGCCGCGCGCATGCGCCACGCGCTGAAGCGGGACGAGTTCCTCGCCCGGATGGGCGGCGACGAGTTCGCCGCCGTCAAGCCGATCCGCGATCCGCGCGAGGCGGACGACTTCGCCGCCCGGCTGGAGCAGGCGCTGATGGTGCCGGTCCGGGTCGAGGAGGACGACATCGTGCCCCGCGCCAGCTTCGGCGTCTCGCTCTTCCCCAGCGACGGCGACACCCCGGCCCGGCTGATCGGCAGCGCCGGGCTCGCCATGTCCCGCGCCAAGGCCGACCTCACCCGTGCGGTCTGCTTCTACGACGCCTCGATGGACGAGGCGGCGCGGCTGCGGCGCGAGCTGGTGGCGGAGCTGCGCACCGCGGTGGAGGAAGGCCAGCTCACCCTGAACTACCAGGTGCAGGCCGATGTCCGCTGTTCCGAGATCATCGGCTACGAGGCGCTGGTGCGCTGGCGGCACCCCAGCCGCGGCTTCGTCTCGCCGGCCGAGTTCATCCCGCTGGCGGAAGAGAGCGGGCTCATCCTGCCGATCGGGGAGTGGGTGCTGCGCACCGCCTGTGCCGAGGCCGCGACCTGGCCGGCGCCGCAGAAGGTCGCGGTCAACCTGTCTGCCGTGCAGATCGCCCATTGCGACCTGCCGGCGCTGGTGGCCGAGGTGCTGACGCAGAGCGGCCTCGCCCCGGAGCGGCTGGAGCTGGAGATCACCGAATCCGCCATCATCCAGGACAAGGAGCGCTGCCTGCTGGCGCTGCAGGCGATCCGCGACCTCGGGGTGACGGTCGCGATCGACGATTTCGGCACCGGCTATTCCTCGCTGGAGACGCTGCGGGCCTTTCCCTTCGACCGCATCAAGCTGGACCGCTTCTTCATGGGCGACGTCACCCGCTCGCCGCAGGCCCGTGCCATCCTGCGCGCCGTGCTGGCGCTGGGCCGCAGCCTCGACATCAAGGTGCTGGCGGAAGGCGTCGAGACGCTGGAGCAGCTTCGCCTGCTGGAGAGCGAAGGCTGCCACGAGGTTCAGGGCTACCTGCTCGGCCGGCCCCAGCCGGTGGCGGCGGGGCTGAGCGCCGCGGTGGCGGGGGCGATGCCCGGGCGCACGGGGTGAGCGGGACCGGCTGAATCGCCCCAACCCTTGCCATGGCGCGGCGTCGTCGCTATATCCTCGCGCGTCCGGGCGCCCTGTTGGCAGCGAGCCGCCGGGGCGGGCCGGGGATGCGGTAGACGCGCCCCGACGCTGGGAGGCCAGCCCGCCGCGCGCTTGATCCGCCCCGCCCGGCATGTGAGTTCCGGCCCTCCGCGGCCGTCTCCGTCCCGATCCTTCGCCGTGAGCGTCGCGTCGGCCGCCGGGTGTCTCCCGTCGCCGGCCTTCCCGGTTCCGCCGGGCGCCCTCGGCGACAGCCGCGCCGGCCTTGCGCCGGCGGGGTCCATCCCGAGGGGGATGGCGGGCGGGCGGCAGGCGGGGGCCCGATCGCCGACGTCTCATCCGCCGCGGCCACAGCGCCGGGCTTCCGGGTCCCCCCGGAGGCTGCACCGGGACCGCCAGGCCCGATGCCCGCAGCGGACGGGGCGACCATCAACCCGCACCGGCGCAATCGACTGGCACAGGAGCTTCAATGTCCGTTTCCAACACCGCCTTTAATCCTTCGCGCGACGACTTCGCCGCGATGCTGGAGGAGAGCTTCGGCCAGTCCGAGCTCGCCGAAGGCTCCGTCGTCAAGGGTATCGTCGTCGCCATCGAGAAGGATCTCGCCATCATCGACATCGGTCTGAAGACCGAGGGTCGGGTGGCGCTGAAGGAATTCTCCGGCCCCGGCCGCGACTCCGCGATCAAGATCGGCGACGAGGTCGAGGTCTATCTCGAGCGCGTCGAGAACGCGCTGGGCGAGGCCGTGCTCTCGCGTGACAAGGCCCGCCGCGAAGAGAGCTGGGTCCGTCTCGAAAAGGCGTTCAACGCGCAGGAGAAGGTCACCGGCGTGATCTTCAACCATGTGAAGGGCGGCTTCACCGTAGATCTCGACGGCGCCGTGGCCTTCCTGCCGCGCTCCCAGGTCGACATCCGCCCGATCCGCGACGTCGGCCCGCTGATGCACAACCCGCAGCCCTTCCAGATCCTGAAGATGGACCGGCGCCGCGGCAACATCGTCGTTTCCCGCCGCACCGTGCTGGAAGAGACCCGCGCCGAGCAGCGCCACGAGCTGGTCCAGAACCTCGAAGAGGGTCAGGTCATCGACGGCGTGGTGAAGAACATCACCGATTACGGTGCGTTCGTCGACCTCGGCGGCATTGACGGCCTGCTGCACGTCACCGACATCGCCTGGCGCCGGGTCAACCACCCGACCGAGGTGCTGAACATCGGCCAGACCGTCAAGGTCAAGATCATCAAGATCAACCACGAGACGCACCGCATCTCGCTCGGCATGAAGCAGCTCCTCGGCGATCCGTGGGAGGGCATCGAAGCCAAGTACCCGGTGCAGGCCCGCTTCAAGGGCCGCGTGACCAACATCACCGACTACGGCGCGTTCGTGGAACTGGAGCCGGGCATCGAAGGCCTGATCCACGTCTCCGAGATGAGCTGGACCAAGAAGAACGTCCACCCCGGCAAGATCGTCGCCACCGCCCAGGAAGTGGAAGTCGCGATCCTCGAGGTGGATTCGGTCAAACGCCGCATCTCGCTCGGCCTCAAGCAGACCCTGCAGAACCCCTGGGATGCCTTCGCGGACAAGTATCCGTCGGGCTCCGTGGTTGAAGGCGAGGTCAAGAACAAGACCGAGTTCGGCCTCTTCCTCGGCCTCGACGGCGACGTCGACGGCATGGTGCACCTGTCCGACCTCGACTGGAACCGTCCGGGCGAGCAGGTCATCGACGAGTTCAAGAAGGGCGACGTGATCAAGGCGGTCGTGCTCGACGTCGACGTCGAGAAGGAGCGCATCTCGCTCGGCGTGAAGCAGCTGGCGGGCGACCCCTTCGCCGATGCCGGCGAGATCAAGAAGGGCTCGATCGTCACCTGCGAAGTCGTCGACGTGAAGGACGGCGGTGTCGAGGTGAAGATCATCGGCACCGACATGACGACCTTCGTGAAGCGCTCCGAGCTGGCCCGCGACCGCGGCGACCAGCGCCCCGAGCGTTTCGCCGTCGGCGAGAAGTTCGACGCGCGCATCATCCTGTTCGACCGCAAGGCCCGCAAGGTCCAGGTGTCGATCAAGGCGCTCGAGATCGCCGAGGAGAAGGAAGCCGTGGCCCAGTTCGGCTCGCAGGATTCCGGCGCCTCGCTGGGCGACATCCTGGGCGCCGCGCTGCGCAAGGCGACCGAGAAGACCGACTGATCGGTTCCCGGCCGGGGCGCCCCGCACGGGCGCGCCCCTTTCGGCGGGACGCCGGAAGGCGTGAACGACAGACGGCCGGCGCAGCGATGCGCCGGCCGTTTTCATGTGTGGGTACCGCCACGGACGCCACCGTATGGGCTCCCCCCGGAAGCGTTTCGCCTGCGCGCCGGCCGCTTCGGCCCCGGCTCCCCGGTGGGCGCGCCTTACATCCAGCCGGCGGCGGCCAGCACCCCCGGCACCGCGTCCAGCGCCGGCACGGTGGCATCCGGCCGGTAGTCCGGCAGCGGCCGGCGCCCGGTGTCCCGGTCCACCCACACCGCGCGGAAGCCGAGGTCGCGCGCCGCCGCGAGATCGAGATGCGGGCTGGCGCAGACATGCACGATCTCCTCGCGGGTGACGCTGAGCGTCCGCCAGCCATGCTCGAAAATGGTCCGCGAGGGCTTGTAGGCGCCGGCCTGCTGGGCGGTGATCACCCGGTCCACATGGCCGCCGAGCTGGGCGATGTTGCCGGCGATGATGGCGTCGTCGGTATTGGAGATCACCGCGAGGCGGAAGCCGGCCGCCTTCAGCCGGGCAAGGCTTTCCACCACCTCGGGAAAGGGCGGCATGCGGCCGATCGAGTCGGTCAGCACCGCGGCGTCGGCGGGGTCGGGCTCCAGCCCCAGCTCGGTCATCGCCGCCGCCATCGCCCGCCCGGCCACGGTGCGGAAGTCGAGATGCGGGCGGGCCTCTTCCAGCGCGTGCTCGTGCCGGTCATAGACCGCGATGAAGCGGGCGGGCTCGACCGGGCGCTGCTTGCCGGCGAGCACCTGGCGGATCGCGGCGAGCAGCCCCTCGTCCCACTGGATGAGGGTGCCGTAGCAGTCGAAGGTCAGCCACAGCGGCCGGGGGCCGGAAAGACCGCCGGCGGCGGGTGGTGGGGAGGGGGAGGTCGCGCTCATAGCCTGATCTGGGCAAACTTGCTTTTGCTGCCATGGTGCCACGGCACGCGGAAGGCGCCAGCCGAAACCAGACGAGCCTGTGCAAGGATTTGCGGCCACCAGCGAACGATCCGTTCTGACTGCTGCCAGAAGCGTTGTTCGGACCATTGCCGATCGAGCACGAAGACCGTGTGTCCGGCGCGCCTCAGCGCCAGACGCTCACTGTCGCCGTTCTTGGCGAAGCGGTCGATCGACACGATGACCCACCCGCTTCCAAGGGATTCGATCCATTCGAGGTCGGTGGTCCGCGCCGAAAACCTGTCCTTAAGGTGCAATACCTCCTGAACGTCCCGTTCGACCTTGGACAGCTCACGCATGGCATGAGCCATATGCGGTGACAAATTATTGTCGAACAGGATGTTCAAGCGGCGAGCCGTTCTTCGAAATGAACAGCGACATCGATATGCCGCGCCTCAACGTCGAATATTCGGGCGGCTGCGTTTCGATCGCGCCCCTCTGCCAAGAATGAGGCATATAGCGTGTCTGTCGGAATAGACACGTCGGCAACGATAGGCGCGCCGAACTGAGTCTGCGGATCGAGAACGACGGACCGCCCCTCTTTTTCGGGATACCATTTCATAGCGGCGCCGCCGTCATACTCAATGCCGGCATAGAGCGAGGGCTTGATAATCTCGGAGAAGACGTATTGGCCCTTGGCTGCGTCGATCAGGCTGCTTTCGCCGCCGATTTCGCTCACCGCCTCCGCAAAGATCGTTCGACCGTCCGTCAAAAATCGCTTCATGGTGAATGGATAGTCGTTTCCGAACAATCGGCTCGCGGCTTCTGCCGTTGCCCGAATGACGCGAAGATCCACCCCGTGCTTGACGAAGGCGTTGACCAGACGCAATTCCAAAAGATCTTTGAAGCCTATGCTCGGCTCCGGAAGCTCGTCACCCGCGTACTGGGTGCGCCAGAGCGGGGGCGAGAAACGGTCCTCACCCTTGTAGCGACGTGAATATCCCAGCATCCATCGGCGTATCGCGCGCAAGTCCGCTCCCACGAGCTTGGAAGCGCGCGGTAGGCTATAAAACCCTTTGCCGATCAGCGTGGTATCCATAATCCGTCTCGACCCCATTCACCCCGTAATGGGTACTCCGAATGGTGTTCGACCTGCTACTCTTTCGCAAGCAATTCATCGACAGGTTAGTTCGGCAGCCTCACACAAAGGGCTGCGGCTCATTGCAAGCCGGCCAACCAAGTCGGCAAGCCAAGCCCGCGCCCTCCGCCCCCCCCACCGCGTCAGCGCAGCAGATGCGCCACCAGCGGGGCGACCAGCACGTTGAGCAGGCCGACCAGCACCATGACCAGCCCGGCCACCGCGCCTTCGGTCTGGCCGATCTGGTGGGCGCGGGCGGTGCCGGCGCCGTGGGCGCCGAGGCCCAGCAGCGCGCCGCGCGCCAGCGCCGAGCCGACGCGCAGCCGCGCCAGCACGATGTCGCCGATGGCCGCGCCGGCGATGCCGGTGACCACCACGAAGATCGCGGTGAGGTCCGGCACCCCGCCAATGTCGCCGGACACTTCCATGGCGAAGGGCGTGCTCATGGAGCGCGGCAGCAGGCTGAGGCGCAGCACCCCGTCCAGCCCGACCGCGGTGGCCAGCGCCCAGCTCGTCAGCACCGCGGTGGTGCTGCCCGCCACCATGCCGGCCAGCAGCACCGGCCAGTGCCGGCGGATCAGCGCGCGCTGTTCATAGATGGGGAAGGCGAAGGCCACCGTCGCCGGGCCGAGCAGCAGCACCAGCCAGCGCGTGCCGCCGATATAGTCGCGGTAGCTCGCGTGCAGCCCCAGCACCACCAGCGCGATAAGCGCCGGCGTCACCGCCAGCGGCGAGAGCCACCAGCGCGGCCAGCGGCGGTAGATGCGCTTGGCGGCGGCGTAGAAGCCGACGGTGACCAGCGACCACAGCAGCACCCGGCCGGCGGCCTCAGGAGAGAGCAGGCTCATCATCGGCGCGGCTCCAGCGGCTCAGGGCCTCGACGGTCAGCGCGGTGACCAGCATCACCATCACCGTGCTCAGCAGGATGACGAACAGGATCTTCAGCCCTGTGAGGCCGATGAGCTCGCCATGCTCCAGCACCGCCAGCACCGCCGGCACGAAGAACAGCAGCATGTCCGCCAGCAGCCACTGGGCGCCGCGGCGCAGGCTCTGCCGCTTCAGCCGGCCGCTCGCCAGCAGCGCCAGCACGAGGGCGAGGCCGACGAGGCCACCCGGCAGCGGCAGCCCGAGCAGCCGCACCGTCGCCTCGCCCGCCAGCCAGAAGCTGGCGACCAGCCCCACCTGGAGCAGCGGGCTGTGGCGCAGCAGCCGGGCTGCCCGGGCGAGCGGCGGCAAGGCACGGGGACGGTTGGTTGTGCGGAAAGCGGCGGATTTCGCGAATGTCATGGCGACCTCTCGCTTTCTCTGTAGACCCGCCGCCGCTATGATGAAAATGAATTGATAGACTACAAATCATTCTCAGATGGCATAGTGTGGGGATCGAGCGATGGACTTCCGCACGCTGCGCGCCTTTGTCGAGGTCGTGCGCCAGGGCGGCTTCTCCCAGGCGGCGCGCACCGTCTTCGCCACCCAGTCCACCGTCTCCAAGGCGGTGAAGCAGCTGGAGGAGGAGATCGGCGCCCCGCTGCTGGACCGCATCGGCCATCGCAGCCTGCTCACCCCGGTCGGCGAGGTGGTGTATCGCCGCGGGGTGAAGCTGCTGGCCGACCGCGACGACCTCCTCGCCGAGCTCGCCGAGATCCGCGGGCTGCGGCGCGGGGTGCTGAAGCTCGGCCTGCCGCCGGTGGGCAGCGCCACCCTGTTCGCGCCGCTCTTCGCCCTTTATCGCCGGCGCTACCCCGGCATCGAGGTGCGGCTGGTGGAGCATGGCAGCGACGAGCTGGAGGCGCGGCTGCGCGCGGGCGAGATCGACTTCGCCGGGGCGCTGCTGCCGACCTCCCCGGAGTTCGACTGGCAGGAGGTGCGGCGCGAGCCGCTGCTGGTGCTGCTGCCGGCGGCCCACCCGCTCGCCGCGCGGGAGCGGCTCGCCATGCTGGACCTGCGCGAGACGCCGCTGATCCTGTTCGATAGCGGCTTCACCCTCAGCCGCATCGTGCTGGAGGCGGCGCGGCGGGCCGGTTTCGAACCCGACGTGGTCGCCCGCTCCAGCCAGATCGACTTCATGGTGCAGCTCGTGGCGGCGGGGCTCGGCGCCGCCTTCCTGCCGCAGCTCATCGCCCGGCAGCGCCCCGACCCGCAGGTGCGGCAGGTGCCGCTGGACGAGCCGGGGACGGACTGGGCGATGGCGATGGCGTGGCGGCGCGGCGCCTTTCTCTCCGAGGCGGCCAAGGCGTGGCTGGCGCTGGTGCGCGAGGCCCATCGCCCGGCCTGAGCCGGGCCGGCCGGGCCTCTCCCGCGCCGGGTTTTACCCGCGCCGGGCCGGGACTTGGAGCGTATCCGGTGAGCTCACCGGATACGCTTCGCTCCAAAAGGCTCTAGCCGCCCTGGCCGCGCGGGCGGGCGGGGTTGCCGACCACGGTGGCGCCCGCCGGCACGTCGCGCGTCACCACCGCCCCGGCGCCGATCAGGGCGTCGTCGCCCACGCTCACCCCCGGCAGGATGATGGCGCCGGCGCCGATCCACACATTGGCGCCGATCGTGACCGGCCGGCCGAATTCCCAGCCGGTGGCGCGCTCGGCGGGGTCGCGCGGGTGGTCGGCGGTCAGGATCTGCACGCCCGGCCCGACCTGCGTGCGCGCGCCGATGGTGACGGCCACCACATCCAGCACCACGCAGTTGAAATTGAGGAACACCCCCTCGCCGAGGGTGATGTTGAAGCCGTAGTCGCAGTGGAAGGGCGGGCGGACGACGCAGCCCTCCCCCACCGCGGCGAAACGGGCGCGCAGCAGCGCCAGCCGGGCGGCGTCGTCCTCGGCGAAGCTGGCGTTGTAGCGCACCATGAAGGCGGCCGCCGCACGCTGGGCGGCGACGATCTCCGGGTCGCTGGCGAGATAGGGCGCCCCCGCCAGCATGCGCTGGAGGTGGCTGCGGCGGTCGCCGTCGCGCTCTGGGCTCATGTCTTCCCCCACATGCCGGCCCGGCCGCCGCGGCATCGGCTGCCGGCGGCCGGGCGCTGCCTGAGGGGAGCGGGTTAGCCGAGGTCGACCCAGCCGGAAAGCTCGCGGCGGATCACGTTGTGCAACACATCGATGCCGCCCTCGCTGTCGTTGAGGCACGGGATGAAGTGGAACTGCTCGCCGCCATTGTGGTGGAAGATCTCGGCGTTCTCGCCGGCGATCTCCTCCAGCGTCTCCAGGCAGTCCGAGACGAAGCCGGGGGTGACGACGGCGAGCCGCTTCACGCCCGATTTGGCGAGGGCTTCGACGGTCTTGTCGGTGTAGGGCTGCAGCCATTCGGCGCGGCCGAAGCGGGACTGGAAGGTGAGGCGCAGCTTGCCCTCGGGCCAGCCGAGCCGCTCGCGCACCAGCCGCGCGGTCTTGTAGCAGTAGCAGTGATAGGGGTCGCCCTTCTCGAAATACTCCTTCGGGATGCCGTGGAAGGAGGCCAGCACCACCTCCGGCTCCCAGTCGAGGCCGGCCAGCGAGCGCTCGATCGAGCTGGCGATGGCGTCGATATAGACCGGGTCGTCCGGCCAGTGCGCGGCGACCCGCAGAACCGGCTGCCAGCGCATCTTCATCAGCGCCTCGAACGCCTTGTCGCAGACGGTGGCGGAGGTGGCGGCGGCGTATTGCGGGTAGAGCGGCACCAGCAGCACGCGCTCGCAGCCCTGCTTCTGCAGCGCCTCGATGCGCGAGGCGATGGAGGGGTTGCCGTAGCGCATCGCCCAGTCCACCACCAGCCGGTCGCTCTGCGGCGCCAGCCGGGCGGCGAGCTTGTCCGACTGGGCGCGGGTGATGGTCTTGAGCGGGCTCTCATTGCGCTCGCGGTTCCAGATCGTCTCGTAGTCCTTGCCCTTGGCCTGCGGCCGGCGGGAGAGGATGACGACGTTGAGCAGGAACCACCACAGCGCCCGGTTCACCTCGATGACCCGGCGGTCGGAGAGGAACTCGCCGAGATAGCGCCGCATCGACCAGTAGTCGGTGGCATCCGGGGTCCCGAGATTGACGATGAGCACGCCGATCCTGCCGAAGGCGACCTTGGGGTGGTCGGCCGGCAGATGGGCGGGGGCGAAGGGTCCGCGCGGCGGCGTCACGTTCTGGTTCATCGCGGTTCGACCTCGGTTTCGCCCTCTCGCGGGGGCTTATAGGGGAATTCGGCGCGGCTGCCAGCCGCAAACGTGTCCCGGCCGGCCGCACCGCACGGGGACGGCGCGGCCCAGCCCGGCGAGGACACGCCCCCGCCGGCTACGCCGTGCCGCCGCTGCCGGATCACGCCGGGCGGGCGGGAATCTCCAGCCCGCGCTGCACCGCCGGGCGGGCGAGGCCGCGCGCCAGCCAGGCCGGCACGTTGACGAGCTCGTCATAGGCGACCAGATCGCCGGCGCCGTAGAATCCCACGAAGCCGCGCACCCAGCCCAGCAGCGCGATGTCGGCGATGGTGTAGTCCGCGCCCATGATCCAGTCGCGCCCTTCCAGCCGGGCTTCCAGCACGCGCAGCAGCCGCGCGCTTTCCTTGGCGTAGCGGTCGCGCGGGCGCTTGTCCTCATAGGCCGCGCCGGCGAATTTATGGAAGAAGCCGAGCTGGCCGAACATCGGCCCGACCCCGCCCATCTGCCACATCACCCACTGGATGGTCTCGTAGCGCGCGGCCGGATCGGCCGGCAGGAACTGCCCGGTCTTCTCGGCGAGATAGATGAGGATGGCGCCGCTCTCGAACAGCGCCAGCGGCCGGCCGCCGGGGCCGTCCGGGTCGAGAATGGCGGGAATCTTGCCGTTGGGGTTCAGCGCGAGGAATTCCGGCGTCCAGGTCTCGTCCTTGCCGATGTTGACGGTATGGGCCTCATAGGGCAGGCCGGTCTCCTCCAGCAGGATCGAGATCTTCACCCCGTTGGGGGTGGGGAAGGAATAGAGCTGCAGGCGGTCGGGGTGCTGCGCCGGCCAGCGGCGGGCGACGGGGAAGCTGGAAAGATCCGTCACGGCAATCTCCGGGTGGGGCGCGCGCGCCGGGGGGCGCGCGGTCGCAGGGAAGGCGCCGGGCCCGGGCGAGGCCGGCCGGCGCGCACGAGAAGTAAGCAGCCCCGCGGCGAATGCCATGGCGTTGCCGTCGGCGGCGCGGGTATCGGCGATATTGTCCCCGTTGGCGTGGTCGGTGTGGCGGTGCGTCCCGCATCGGCCTTCGGTTCCCCGGCAAAATCCCGGCGGCGGCGCCCACCGGGCCGGCCCGGGAGAACCGGCTGCGCCGGCTTGACAGCGCCGCCGGCGGCGACCGTGATGGGCCGGCACATGGTGTCCGGGCGACGACTCGCCCGGATGAAACGGGAACGGGGAAGGGCGCACGCCCGAAGCCCCGACCGCCCCCGCGACTGTGAGCGGCGAGCGACCTTCCATCACGCCACTGGCCCGCGACCGAAAGGCGCAGGCCGGGAAGGCGGAAGCGAGCGTGGACCCGCGAGTCAGGAGACCGGCCATGGGCAGGGGTCCAACATCGGCCGTCGGGTGAGACGGCGAAGGAGAACGGCATGCATATCGAACCCGGCCTGGTGGCCGAAGGAAAAATCTGGCTCAGCTACGTCACCGCCGCCGCAGCCGGCACGGTCACGCTGAAGCTGGCGGCGGACGCGGCGCGGGCGCGCGGCCTCGCCTCGCTGGCGCTGCGCAGCGTCGCGACGACCGCGCTGGTCTTCAGCTTCTTCGAGCTGCTGCCCCACCACCCCGTCGGGGTGTCGGAGGTGCATCTCATCCTCGGCTCGACGCTGTTCCTCGTCTTCGGGGTGGCGCCGGCGGCGCTCGGCCTCGCCCTCGGCCTGCTGATCCAGGGCGTGTTCTTCGCGCCCTTCGACCTGCCGCAATACGGCATGAACGTCACCACTTTGCTGGTGCCGCTCTTCGCGCTCACCGCGCTGGCGCGGGCGATCATCGCCCCGGCGACGCCGTATGTTGAGCTGAAGTACCGGCAGGCGCTGGCGCTCTCCACCGCCTATCAGGCCGGCATCGTGGCGTGGGTGGCGTTCTGGGCGTTCTATGGCCACGGCTTCACGGTGGAGAACGCCGCGGCGATCGGCTCGTTCGGCGCGGCCTATATGCTGGTCATCCTGGTGGAGCCGCTGGTCGATCTCGCCGTGCTCGGCGCGGCCAAGGCGCTGCACCGGCTGAACGGCAGCCCGCTGCTGGAACGCCGGCTCTACAACGCGGCGTGAGGCGGCACCCCCGGGACGCGGCCGGGGAGAGGCCCCGGCGCGGCGCCGGCCCTGAAAAACAAAGGCGGCACCCCTCGGGCGCCGCCTTTTTTCATGCTGCCGTCAGATTCTGCGGGGCGTCGGGCGCCCCGGGGGGAAAGCGTGTCGGGAAGGCGTACCCGCCCTCCCGCTATAGCTCAGCGCACCAGCACGTTGCGGAACTGCCAGGGGTCGTTGGTGTCGAGGTCTTCCGGGAACAGGCCGGGGCGGCCCGCCAGCGGGGTCCAGTCGGTGTAGTAGCCCTTCACCGTGCCGAGATAGGGCAACTGCACCTCGAGGCAGCGCCGGTAATCCATTTCCTCGGCCTCGACGATGCCGGCCTCGGGATTCTCCAGCGCCCACACCATGCCGGCCAGCACGGCGGAGGTGACCTGAAGCCCGGTCGCGGTCTGGTAGGGCGCGAAGTTGCGGGCTTCCTCGATGGTGAGCTGCGAGCCGAACCAATAGGCGTTCTTGGCATGGCCGTAGAGCAGCACGCCGAGCTCGTCGCGCCCGGCGACGATCTCGTGCACGTCGAGCCTGCTCCACTCGCCGGAGAACTGGCCCTCATTGCCGAACATCTCGTGCCACGACACCAGCGCGTCGTTGCAGGGGTGGTAGGCATAGTGACAGGTGGGGCGGTAGGCGACCTGGGCGCCGTTGCGCACCGTGAAATAGTCGGCGATCGAGATCGACTCGTTGTGGGTGACGAGGAAGCCGTGCTGCGCGCCGAGGCTCGGGCACCAGGTGCGCACCTTGGTGGCGGCGCCCGGCTGCATCAGGTAAATCGCGGCGCCGGAGCCGAAATTGTGGGTGTAGCCGTTTTCCGGCATCCATTTCTCGTGGGTGCCCCAGCCGAGTTCGGCCGGCTGCAGGCCTTCGGAGACGAATCCCTCAACCGACCAGGTGTTGACGAAAACGCCGAAGGGGCGGGGGTCGCGGGCGCGCTGGGTGTCGCGCTCGGCGATGTGGATGCCCTTCACGCCGAGGCGCTGCATCAGCCCGGCCCAGCCCTCGCGGCTGTCGGGTTCCTCGAAGGGCAGGCCGATATCGGTGGCGACGTCGACCAGCGCCTTCTTGACGAACCACGACACCATGCCGGGATTGGCACCACAGCAGGAGACCGCGGTCGGACCGCCCGGATTGGCGCGCTTGGCCTTCAGCATGGATTCGCGCAGCGCGTAGTTGGAACGGCTGGCGGGGGTCGCGTCCTTGTCGAAGTAGAAGCCGAGCCAGGGCTCGACCACCGTGTCGATGTAGAGGGCGCCGAGCTCGCGGGCGAGGTTCATCAGGTCGACCGAGCCGGTGTCGACCGACAGGTTGATGACGAAGCCGCGCCCGCCCGAGGTGAGCAGGGGCGTCAGCACCTCGCGGTAGTTCTCGCGGGTGATGCCGAGCTGGAGAAAGCGGATGCCGCGCTCGTCGAGCAGCGCGCGGTTGTCATCCACCGGGTCGATGACCGTCAGCCGTTCCTTATCGAAGGTGAAGTGACGCTCCAGAAGAGGCAGCGTCCCGCGGCCGATCGAGCCGAAGCCGATCATCACGATGGGACCGTCGATATGGGCATAGACCGGCCAAACGGACATTCTTGGGGAACTCCTCCAAAGTCAGCAGAAACAACGTGCCGGGCGAGCTTTCCCGGGCCGCGGCACCATGAGGACGGGAAGGTGCGCCGTCAACCGTGACGACGCCATGACGGCGCCGCGACGGCATGGCGCCTCATTGCGGGAGGCGGCGCTCAGTCCGCGGAGAGGATGTGGTTGCGCACGATGGGGTAGACCTGGGCCTGCCAGCGGCGGCCGCTGAACACGCCGTAATGGCCGACGCCGGCCTGCATGTGGTGGCGCTTGCGGTGGGGGCGCAGGCCGCTGCACAACTCCTGCGCCGCCACCGTCTGGCCGACCGCGCAGATGTCGTCGCGCTCCCCCTCCACGGTGAGCAGCGCGGTGCGGCGGATGGCGCGGCAGTCCACCGGCTCGCCGCGATAGGTCAGCACCCCGCGCGGCAGCTCGTGCTCCTGGAACACGATGCGGATGGTCTCGAGGTAGAACTCGGCGGCGAGGTCGAGCACGGCGAAGTACTCGTCATAGAAGGCCTTGGTGGTCTGCGCCTTCTCGGCCTCGCCGAAGGCGAGATGGCCGTAGAGGTCGAGATGGGCCCGCACATGGCGCTGCAGGTTCATGCCCATGAAGGCCGAGACCTGCACGAAGCCGGGATAGACCCGCCGCCCTACCCCGGCGAAGCCCGGCGGCACGGTGGAGATGAGGTTGCGCTCGAACCAGTCCATGGGCTTGGAGGTCGCGAGCTCGTTGACCTTGGTGGGGCTGATGCGGGTGTCCACCGGGCCGGCCATCAGCGTCATGCTGTGGGGCTGGGCGGGGTGGCCGGCCTGCGCCATGACCGCGGCCGCCACCAGCACCTGCACGCAGGGCTGGCACACCGCCAGCACATGGGCGCCGGGGCCGATGGCGTCGAGGAAATCGATGATGTGCTCGACATAGTCGTCGAAGCCGAAGGCGCCGGCGGCGAGCGGCACGTCGCGGGCATTGTGCCAGTCGGTGACGTAGACGTCGTTCTCCGGCAGCAGGGTCTTGATGGTGCCGTGCAGCAGGGTGGCGAAATGACCGGAGAGCGGCGCCACCACCAGCACCCGCGGCTGGGCTTGCTCGACATCCTTGGCGAAGTGCAGCAGCGTGCCGAATTCGGTCGCGGCGGCGATCTCCTCGCGCACCGCCACGGTGCGGTTGCCGACCTCCACCTCGGTGATGCCGAAAGGCGGGCGGGCATGGCTGAGGCCGGCGCGCTCCACCATCTCCAGCCCCGCCGCGATCTGGCGCATCAGCAGGCTGTCGCCGAAGCCGCCGGCCATGGCGCCGCCGAGGCTGCGGCGGGTCAGCCGCGCCAGCACGCGCAGCGGGTCCATCAGGTCGGCCTGGGCCTGATAGGCGGCGTAGATCATGCGGGTGAGCCTGTCGGAGAGATGCGGAGACGGAAAAGGCGGCGATGGGACAGCTGGCCACCGGGACGGTGGCGACCCGGACGGCGGCGGTGAAGACGCCGGGATGCCGGGGCACCGGGGATACCCGCGGTGCCGCGCCGGAGCCGGCGGAAAAGCGTGACCAGGATCATGGGCATGACGCTAACGCATTTTACCGTGGGTGCCTATGATACCGCCACGACGCGGAAGCGGGCATGAGCCGCGGCCTTTCCGCCCCGCCCCCGCGGGTGGCACGAACCATGATTGCTGAGCTGGCGATAGCCGCCGGCTGCCCGCCCCAAGGAAACCCTGCCAAGGAAGCCCGTCCCATGCCTGCCGCGCCGAAGACACCCGCCAGGACCGCCCGCAAGGCGGCCTCCACCTCCAGGGCAACGGCATCGACGACGTCCACGGCCGGCTCCTCCGCGCCGACGACGACGCTCACCCTCAGTAGCAAGAACTATTCCTCATGGTCGCTGCGCGGCTGGCTGATGTGCCGCATGGCCGGGCTGGCCTTCGAGGAGGTGCTGCTCTCCGCCGACGACCCCAGCATCCGGGCGGAACTGCTGCTGCAGTCCTCCTCCTTCCTGGTGCCGTGCCTGACCCATGAAGGCCGGCGCATCTGGGACACCCTGGCCATCGGCGAATATCTGCACGAGATCGCGCCGCAGGCCGGGCTGTTGCCCAGCGATAAGGCAGCGCGGGCGCATTGCCGCTCCATCTGCGGCGAGATGCATTCCGGCTTCGCCAATCTGCGCTCCGCCCTGCCGATGAACATCAAGGCCCGGCACGAGGGCTTCAAGGTGTGGTCCGGCGCCCTCGCCGACATCGAGCGCATCACGCTGATCTGGCGCGACTGCCTCGCCACCTATGGCGGACCCTATCTGTTCGGCGCGGCGCCCTGCCTCGCCGACGCGATGTACGCCCCGGTGTGCTGGCGCTTCACCACCTATGGCGTCGCGCTGGACCCGGCCTGCGCCGCCTATTGCCGCGCCATGCTGGCGCTGCCGGCGATGGAGGAATGGGCCGCCGCCGCCCGGGTCGAGCCGGACGAGATGGAAGAGCTGGACGTCGAGTTCTGAGGGGGATTGCGCGGGGGAGCGGTGCTGTCGGCCGACACCGGCCGGCGAGACAGCCGCGCGGCCCGCGCCTTCCCTTTCGGGCGGCGGGGCCGCGCGGCGTCGAGCGCGGGCGGAGACGACGAACGGGGGAGGGGCGGGATTCGCCGCCTTCACGCGCTGCGCTTGATGGCCTCGTCGAAGGATACGGTCGCGGTCTCGCGGGCGATCAGCTCGCGCAGCGAGGGGGTGGCGATCGTCGCGCCGGTGGCGTTCACGAGTCCGCGAGCGCCGGCCAGCGCGCCGGGCACCAGCTCCAGACCGAGGAAGCGGTCGCGCTCGAACGGGCCCGGCATCCACAGCTCCCGGGTGGGGGCGGTGGAGAAGCCGAACCGCGCGTAATAGGGCGCGTCGCCCACCAGCAGGATGGCGCCGTGGCCGAGCCGGGCGGCCTCGTTGATGGCGGTGGTCATCATCGCCCGGCCGAGGCCGAGGCTGCGGAACCAGGGATGCACCGCCAGCGGCCCGAGCAGCAGCGCGGGCTTGGCCGGGCCGGCCGAGACATGCCACAGCCGCAGCGTGCCGACCAGGCGCCCGTCCGGGCCATGGGCGGCGTGGGCGAGCCCGTCCGCCGGGCGGCGGCCTTCGCGCAGGCGCTCCGAGGTCTTGGCGAGCCGGGCGGCGCGGCCGAAGGCGAGATCGAGCAGCGCCTCGCGCTGGGCGATGTCGCCCGCGGTTTCGAGGGAGATGGCAGGAGCGGCGGCGGGGAAGTCCATGGCAGCCTCCAGAACCCGGGCACGGGTAACAGAGATGCGGGGGAAAGGTTGCGAAGGGGCCCGGGCCGGCGCCTCGATCCCGAACCGCGCGGCGCTGCCTCCCGGCCGCGTGGCGGCGGGATGCAGGCCCGGCGAGGGGAGAGGTCGAGCCGGCCCGGTAAGGCTCAGATCACGTAGGATCGGAGCGGGTCGAAGCCGTTGAAGGCCACGGCCGAGTAGGTGGTGGTGTAGGCGCCGGTCGCTTCGATCAGCACCTTGTCGCCGATGGCGAGCGAGACCGGCAGCATCACCGGCTCCTTCTCGTACATCACGTCGGCCGAGTCGCAGGTCGGGCCGGCGAGCACGCAGGGCTCCACCGCGTCGCCATCGCGCGGGGTGCGGATGGGGTAGCGGATGGCCTCGTCCATCGTCTCGGCGAGACCGCCGAACTTGCCGATGTCGAGATAGACCCAGCGCACCGCGTCGTCCTCGGACTTCTTCGAGATGAGGACGACCTCGGCCTCGATCATGCCCGCGGCGCCGACCATGCCGCGGCCCGGCTCGATGATGGTCTCCGGCAGGTGGTTGCCGAAATGGCGCGACAGGGCGCGGAAGATCGCCTGGCCATAGGCTTCGGCGGCCGGCACGTCCTGCAGGTACTTCGTCGGGAAGCCGCCGCCGAGATTGACGAGGCTCAGCGGCAGGCCGCGCACCGCGCATTCCTGGAAGATCTGCGAGGCGGAGGCCAGCGCGGAGTCCCACGCATCGACGTTCTTCTGCTGCGAGCCGACGTGGAAGGACACGCCATAGGCCCACAGGCCGAGCCGGTGGCCGTGCTCCAGCACGTCCGCGGCCATCTCCGGCACGCAGCCGAACTTGCGGGACAGCGGCCATTCCGCACCGGCACCGTCGCACAGGATGCGGCAGAAGATCTTGGCGCCGGGGGCGGCACGGGCGACCTTCTCGACCTCCTCCACCGCGTCGACCGCGAAGAGGCGCACGCCGAGCGCGAAGGCGCGGGCGATGTCGCGCTCCTTCTTGATGGTGTTGCCGAAGGAGATGCGGTCGGCGGTGGCGCCGGCGGCGAGCGCCATCTCGATCTCGGCGACCGAGGCGGTGTCGAAGCAGGAGCCGAGCTCCACGAGGGCGCGCAGCACTTCCTTCGCCGGGTTGGCCTTCACCGCGTAGAACACGCGGGTGTCTGGCAGGGCGCGGGCGAAGGCGGCATAGTTGGCGCGCACCACGTCGAGGTCGACCACGACGCAGGGACCATCCTCACGGCGGTTGCGGAGGAATTCGCGGATACGGTCGGTCATGGCACTCTCCCAAGGACCCGAAGCAGCAACCATGGATGCAACCACCCGCCCGCGGCCCCGGTGGGGCACGGTCGTGACGAGACGGTGCATCCGCTCGCGGTCGACGGAGGATCCGTCGGCCGTGTGAACTGGAGCCGTGGCAGCGATACGTCCGTGAGCGCATGTGGAGAGCGCTCCCGTTCGGTCGATGCCTTCGCTTGGACTGGGGAAACCCCGATCCGCACGCCCGGCAAGAAGTAGTGCCTCTTTAGTTTCCCGACCTTTGGAGGGCCGACAGAGACCAAAAAAGCCCGCTACGTCGTTGCTTCAAGTCACGTTCCCCGCTGAGAGCGAGGTGCGCCGGTTTCGCCTCCGGCTACCGATCTTCCTGGCGACTTTCCGGCCTCTTGTCCGGACTTCCGCCGATCGGCACGCGACCACAGGCACGTGCGAATGTTGGGCAGGCGCTGATGTAGGGAAAATGACCGTCACATGCAAGACGGTTCTGAGAAAAATGCGCAAGGCCCGGTTGCGCCAGACGCATGCCGCCGCAACCCGCTGGCGATGCATGGTTTTTCCCGGAGGGTCCGGGCCCCGAACGACAACGGCCGGATCGCTCCGGCCGTGGCAGGTGCCGGCGGGGCCGGCGCGGGTCGGGTCGGCGCGTGCCGTCAGCCCTCGATGAAGGGCTCCACCGAGCGGGCCTTCTGCACGAATCGCCAGATGCCGTAGAGCGCGAGCAGGAAGAAGACGCCCTCGAAGAGGCGCTCCCAGTGCCAGCTCGCCTCGAACAGCGCCGCCAGCGCCCAGCCGGCGGCCAGCCCCGCGCCGATCAGCTCGGCGCCGAGCAGGATGGCGGCGCTGACGACGGTGCTGACATGGTCCCAGCGGATGCGGCGGCCTGCGCTCATGGTCTTCGTCTTCCGGCTTAATGCGAGGGGCGCAACCTGCTATGCCCGGCCGCCCGGGTCAAGTCGCGGGCGGATTCGCCGCCGCGGCGCCTGCCCCGGCACCGGGGTCAGGCCGGCAGACGGAGCGTCAGCATGGGACAGGAGAGCCTCTTCGCCGGGCGGGGCATGGTCGCCGCGCCCCACCATCTCGCCGGCGAGGCCGGCCGCGCCGTGCTCGCCGAGGGCGGCAATGCGGTGGAGGCGATGGTGGCCGCCGCCGCCGCCATCGCGGTGGCCTATCCCCACATGAACCATCTCGGCGGCGACGGCTTCTGGCTGATCCGCGAGCCGTCCGGGCGGGTGCGCTACATCGAGGCGGCGGGCTTTGCCGGGGCGAAAGCGACGCGCGGCTTCTATCGCGAGCGGGGCTACGACGTGCTTCCCGGGCGCGGCCCCCTCGCCGCGCTCACCGTGCCGGGGCAGGTCGGCGGCTGGCAGCTGGCGCTGGAGGCGGCGCGGGCGCTGGGCGGGCGGCTGCCGCTGGCGCGGCTGCTGGAGCCGGCGATCGCGCTGGCCCGGGACGGGGTGCCGGTGTCGCGCTCGCAGAGCCGGCTCACCACCGAGAAGCTGGCGGAGCTGAAGGACGTGCCGGGCTTCGGCGCCAGCTTCCTCGCCGAGGGCAAGGCGCCGGCGGCCGGTGCCGTCCAGCGCTTCCCCCGGCTTGCCGACACGCTGGCCCATCTTGCCGGCGCCGGGCTGGAGGATTTCTACCGCGGCGATGTCGGCCGCGAGATCGCCGCCGACCTGGAGCGGGCCGGCAGCCCGGTCACCCGCGCTGACCTTGAGCGCTTCCGGGCGGTGCCGCGCGAGCCGCTGCACGCGCGGTTCTCCGCGCTGGAGGCATGGTCCTCGCCCCCGCCCACCCAGGGCCTCGCCACCCTCATGATCCTCGGCATCTTCGACCGGCTGGAGGCGAAGCAGCCGGAGAGCTTCGCCCATGTCCATGGGCTGGTGGAGGCCACCAAGCGCGCCTTCCTCGTGCGCGACCGGGTGGTGACGGATGCCGAGCGGCTGCGGCACGACCCCGCCGCCTTCCTCACCCCCGCCGCCTTCGAGCGCGAGGCCGCGGCGATCGACCCGCGCCGCGCGCTGGCCTGGCCGCAGCCGGCGGCGCGGGGCGACACGGTGTGGCTCGGCGCGGCCGACGCCGGCGGCATCGTGGTGTCCTACATCCAGTCGATCTATTGGGAGTTCGGCTCCGGGCTGGTGCTGCCGGCCACCGGCGTGCTGATGCAGAACCGCGGCGTCTCCTTTTCGCTCGATCCCGCCGCGGTGAACCCGCTGGAGCCCGGCCGGCGGCCGTTCCACACCCTCAATCCCGGCCTCGCCCGGCTCGCGGACGGAAGGGTGATGGCGTTCGGCACCATGGGCGGGGAAGGCCAGCCACAGACCAACGCCGCGGTGCTGAGCCGGCATGTGCGCTACGGCGTGCCGCTCGGCGAGGCGATCGACCGGCCGCGCTGGGTGCTGGGCCCGACCTGGGGCGCGGGCAGCACGGTGGGCCTGCGGATCGAGCCGCGGTTCGATTCCGCCCTGCTGGAGCAGCTCGACCGCGCCGGCCACGACGTGATCGTCATGGACGAGCCCTATTCCGACGTCATGGGTCATGCCGGCGCGGTGATTCTCCATCCCCGCGGCGTGCTCGAAGGGGCGCACGACCCGCGCAGCGACGGCGGCGCGGCCGGGATCTGAGGCGGCCGCCCGGGGCGGCGGGCGGCGTCCCGCCGCTTCATCGAACGGTCACAGGAACATGCGAGAGGCGCGCCGATGGAAACGATCCTCACCAATGCCCGCCTCGTGCTGCCCGACGGAATCACGGAGGGCACGCTGGTCCATGCCGGCGGGGTCATCCGGGCGGTGGAGGCCGGCCGCTCCGCCGCCGCCGGTGCGGTGGACTGCGACGGCGCCTATCTCGCGCCGGGGCTGATCGATCTGCACACCGACGCGCTGGAAGGCCATTTCGTGCCGCGGCCGAAGGTGATCTGGCCCGATGCCCGCGCCGCGGCGCTGGCCCATGACGCACAGGTGGTGGCCTCCGGCGTCACCACCGTGTTCGACGCCATCTGCGCCGGCGGCTTCGACCAGGCCAAGGCCGACCGCCGCGCGCTTTACGAGGTGATGCTGGACGCGGTGGAGACCGGTGTGGGGCGCGGCCTGTTCCGCGCCGACCACCGCATCCACCTGCGCTGCGAGCTCACCGACCCGACCCTGCCGGACCTGGTGGAGGCCGCGCTCGGCCGCCCCACCCTCGGCCTCGCCTCGCTGATGGACCATACGCCGGGCACCCGGCAGTGGCGCAATGTCGAGCATCTCAAGGTCTATCTCTCCGGCATCGGCAAGGGCGGCGCCGACCTCGACCGCGAGGTGGCGGACCGCATCGAGCGGGCGCGCGGTGCGGTGGCCGGCAATTTCGACCGCATGGTCGCGGTGTTCGCCTCCTCCGGCATCGTGCTGGCGAGCCATGACGACACCACCCCCGCCCATGTCGCCGAGGCGATCGCCGCCGGCTGCACCATCTCCGAATTCCCCACCACGCTGGAGGCTGCCCGGGCCGCCCGCGACGCCGGGCTCGCCACCGTCGGCGGGGCGCCGAACGTGGTGCGGGGCGGCTCGCATTCGGGCGGGGTCTCGATTCGCGAGCTGGCCGCCGAGGGGCTGCTGGACACGCTCGCCTCCGACTATGTTCCCGCCAGCCTGCTGCAGGCGGCGGTGGAGCTGACCCGCAGCGCCGGCCTGCCGCTGCACGCGGCGCTGGCGCTGGTCACCTCCCGCCCGGCGGCGCTGGCGGGGCTCGCCGATCGCGGCACGCTGGCGCCGGGCCTGCGCGCCGATCTCGTGCGGTTCGACCTTGTCGAGGGCACGCCGGTGGTGCGCGACGTCACCAGCGCCGGCCGGCGGGTGTTCTGAAGGAGCGGGCTCATGACCGAGGCACGCAGCGCCGAGCCGCGCTACGCCATCTATTTCGCCCCGCCGGCGGCGAGCCCGCTGTGGCGCTTCGGTTCCCGGGTCGTCGGCTATGACGCCGAGACCGGGGAGGAGCCGGAGCCGCCGCCCTTCCGCCATTTCGACGCCGAGACCTGGCGGGAGATCACCGTCGATCCCCGCCGCTATGGCTTCCACGGCACGCTGAAGGCGCCGTTCCGGCTGGCGCCGGGGCGGGACGAGGCGGGGCTGCGGGCGGCCTGCGCGCGCTTCGCCGCCGACCGGGCGCGCTTTGCCTGCGCCGGGGTGATGGTGTCGGGAATTGGCCGCTTCCTCGCGCTGAAGACGGTGCAGCCCTGTGGCGCGCTCGACCGGCTGGCCGCCGGCGCGGTCTCCGCCTTCGACGCCTTCCGCGCGCCGATGAGCGCCGGCGAGCGGGAGCGCCGGCTGCGCTCGCCGCTCACGCCCCGGCAGCAGGAATCGCTGGAGCGCTGGGGCTATCCCTATGTGTTCGACGATTTCCGCTTCCACATGACGCTGACCGGGCCGATGGACGAGGCCCCGCGCGAGCTGGCGGCGGCGGAGCTGCGCGAATTCTTCGCCGCGACCCATGCCGACGGCCCGCTGATCGTCGAGGAAATCGCGCTGTTCCGGCAGGAGGGCCTGCCCGGCGCGCGCTTCCGCCTCGTCGAGCGCTTCGCGCTGGGGAGCTGAACCATGGCCAAGCTGGGGCTGGAGCCGGCCATCGACCCGTCCGCGCAGGTGGTGCGCTCGCGTCTCGGCCGCTACACCGAGGTCGGCGCCCGCACCAGGCTGCTGGAGGTCGAGCTCGGCGACTATTCCTATGTCGTGAATGATTCCGACATCGCCTATGCCAGCATCGGCAAGTTCGTCTCCATCGCCGCGATGACCCGCATCAATCCCGGCAACCACCCGATGGAGCGGGTCACCCAGGCCCATTTCACCTACCGCGCCTCGGCCTATTTCGACGATGCCGAGGACGAGGAAGGCTTTTTCGACGGGCGCCGCTCCCACGCGGTGCGCATCGGCCATGACGCCTGGATCGGCCACGGCGCCATCGTGCTGCCCGGGCGCAGCGTCGGCGTCGGCGCGGTGGTGGCCGCCGGCGCGGTGGTGACAAAGGACGTTCCGGCCTATTGCATCGCCGCCGGCGTGCCCGCCCGGCCGGTGCGCGAGCGTTTCCCGCCGGCCATCGCCGAACGGCTGCAGGCGCTGGCGTGGTGGGACTGGGACCACGCCCGGCTGCGCGCGGCGCTGGCGGATTTCCGCACGCTCGGCGCCGAGGCCTTCCTGGAGCGGCACGGCGGCTGAGGGCTTTTGCCTGCCGCTGCGCCATGGCCGAGGGGTTTTCCTGCCGGCGAGGTTGCGCCGGGAGCCCGGAGCCTATTAAGTCCGCCTCCGGTTTTGAGAAGGAAGGCGCGCATGGCGCTCGGGAACTCCGCGCTGGAGGTCGACCAGCTCATCGACAGGCGTCGCCTGCGGCGCAAGCTCGTGTTCTGGCGCACGCTCGGCGTCATCCTGCTGGTCGGCGTGCTGGCCGCGCTGGCGAACTGGTGGAGCGGCGGGTTCGACCCGAAATCGGCGCCCCATGTCGCGCGCGTCACCATCGGCGGCACCATCCGCAGCGAGCGCGAGCGGGTGGAGATGCTCGAGGACATCGGCACGTCCGGCGCCGAGGCGGTGATCATCTCGATCGACAGCCCCGGCGGCACCGTCGTGGGCTCGCAGGCGCTCTATGACGCGCTGCGCCGGCTCAACGCCCGCAAGCCCGTCGTCGCGGTGGTCGAGGGCATGGCGGCGTCCGGCGCCTATATCGCCGCGCTCGGCACCGAGCACATCGTCGCCCCGCGCAACGCGCTGGTCGGCTCGATCGGCGTCCTGTTCCAGTATCCCAACATCACCGGGCTGATGAAGACGGTGGGTGTCGAACTGGAGGAGATCAAGTCGAGCCCGCTCAAGGCGGCGCCGAACGGCTTCACCCCCACCAGCCCCGAGGCGCGGCGGGCGGTGGAGGCGCTGGTGGCCGACAGCTACGCCTGGTTCAAGGGCCTCGTCGCCGAGCGGCGCGGCCTGCAGGGCGCGGAACTGGACGCGGCGGCGGACGGGCGGGTCTTCACCGCGCACCAGGCCCTGCCGATGCGCCTCGTCGACGAGCTGGGCGACGAACGCACCGCACGGGCCTGGCTCGCCAAGACCAAGGGCGTTTCGGACAAGCTTCGGGTGCGGGACTGGCACAGCGGGCGTGCCGGCGACGAATTCGGCTGGCTGCACCTCGGCGCCGGGGCGTGGTTGGACAGGCTCGGGCTCGCGGGGCTGGCCCGTTTCGTGAATGCGGCCGGCGACATCGCGGCGACGTCGCGCCTTGACGGTCTACTGGCCCTCTGGCACCCTCGGTCGGGTGACTAGACGCCAGCGAAAGTACTTGAAAAACATGGCACTTTTCGTTGTGACGAGGGGACGGGGCGTCGATGATCAAGTCTGAACTGGTCCAGCGCATCGCCGAGGCCAATCCGCATCTCTATCAGCGCGATGTCGAGAACATCGTGAATGCCATTCTCGACGAGATCGTCGCGGCGCTGGCGCGCGGCGACCGGGTGGAACTGCGCGGGTTCGGGGCGTTTTCGGTGAAGAGCCGGCCGGCGCGCACCGGGCGCAATCCGCGCACCGGCGAACATGTCGCGGTTGACGGCAAGGCCGTGCCCTATTTCAAGACGGGCAAGGAAATGCGCGAGCGCCTCAACGACGGCCTCGATCTCGAATAGCCCGGCCCGGGCCACCATCCCGCCCGGGCGGGTGTTTCCGGGCCAGTATCCAAGGAGTGCGGCGTGCTGCGTCGGATCGGACTCATCCTCATCGTCCTCCCGCTGTCGCTGATCGCGGTGCTGCTGTCGGTCGCGAACCGGCAGCCGGTGACCCTCAATCTCGACCCGTTCGGCGGCGAGACCATCTCGGTGGCGGTGCCGCTGTTCCTGCTGGTGTTCGCCAGCCTCATCCTCGGCGTGGTGCTGGGCGGGGTCGCGGTGTGGCTGCGGCAGGCGCGCTTCCGCAAGGCGGCGCGGCAGGCCCGCCGCGAGGCCCGGCAGGCGGCCGCCCAGGCCGCCGAGCTGCGGGAGATGATGGCGGCGAGCGTCCCGGCGCCGGGCACGGCGCGCGGGGTTGCTGCGCCCGGGCTTGCCGCGCCCGGCGTCCCCCGCGCCGCCCTGGCCGACCGCCGCAACGCGGCCTGAGCGCGCCATGAGCAGCGTGCCAAGAGCCCTCGTGCCGAGAGCCTGGTGACATGAGCGAGCTTCGTTTCGTCGGCGCGGCGGAGATCGCCGCGCGCCTGACCTTTCCCGCGCTGGTGGACGCGCTGGAGGCGGCGTTCCGCCGGCCTATCGTGGTGCCGGTGCGCCACCACCACGGTATCGCCCGTCCCGAGGGCGAGGCCGCGCTGCTGCTGATGCCGGCCTGGACCGCCGGCGGCGGCGAGGACGACGTGCTCGGCACCAAGCTGGTCACGGTGTTTCCCGGCAATGGCGCGCGCGGGCTCGACAGCGTCAACGGGCTCTATGTGCTGAACTCCGCCGCCACCGGCCGGCCGCTGGCCGTGCTCGACGGCCGCGCGCTGACGCTGTGGCGCACCGCGGCGGCCTCCGCGCTCGCTGCCCGGTGGCTGGCGCGGGCCGACGCCACCCGGCTCGCCATCCTCGGGGCCGGGGCGCTGGCACCCTATCTCGCCCGCGCCCATGCCAGCGTGCGCCCCATCGCCCAGGTCCGCATCTGGAACCGCACCCCGGCCCGCGCCGAGGCGGTGGCGCAGGCGCTGCGCGGCGAGGGTTTCGACGCCGCCGTCGCCGCCAGCCGGGACGAGGCGGTCGCCGGGGCGGACATCGTCTCCTGCTGCACGCTGTCGGCGGAGCCGCTGGTGGAAGGCCGCTGGCTGGCGCCGGGCCAGCATGTCGACCTCGTCGGCGGCTTCACCCCCACCATGCGCGAGGCCGACGACGAGGCGATCCGCCGGGCGCGGGTCTATGTCGACACCCGCGCCGGCGCCTTCAAGGAAGCCGGCGACATCGTGGTGCCGCTCGCGACCGGTGTGCTGACGCCCGACGCCGTGCACGGCGACCTGTTCGAGCTGGCCGACGGCCGGGCCCGGGGTCGCGGCGCGGCGGAGGAGATCACCCTGTTCAAGTCGGTGGGTTCGGCGATCGAGGACCTCGCCGCCGCCGAACTGGTGTGGCGCGGGCTGAAGGAAGGCTGAGCCGCGCCGTCCCGCGGCCACCAGCGGGTGGTGCACCCGACGCCTTCCCGGACCGGTGAATTCCGTTCAACCTGCGATCTTGGATGCCGAGGTCTTTTCAGTCGTCGACTGGATCGCGGCATAGACCGTGGTTGAGACATAGGTCGCGAACAGCGCCATGAACGCCAGCGCCACACCTAGGAAGACATCGATCTGCCTGGCCCGGCCACCGGCGCGGATCAGGAGATGCACGCCGGCGCAGGCCAGGAAGCCGGTGAGGAAGGCGAGGAAGATGAGCGGGTGCTGAACGAAGGGCTTCGACAGGTTGAGGGTGCCTCCCACCATCCAGCCGATGCCAGACAAGACACTACCGATGAAGGCAGACACGAACACGGCCACTAGAATCCCGGCCGCGGCCCAGAGAGCATCCTGAGGAGCGTAGGTCCGGCGGATCGTCCGATTTTTCCAATCGAAGATGACGAGGTGGCCCGTCACATTCAGATAGATGAAGACGGCAAGGAAGGTGGGAAGCGTGGCCCAAGGATAATCCTGCGCCAGGCCGATCATTGTCGTCAGGAAATTTAGAAGCGTGCCGAGCAGGCTGCCAAGTTGTTCCATTGCCAGTTCCCCCCAAAGGACTGGCCGGGAATACTGGCATACCCCTAACGGTTGTGCAACCGGAGCGTGAACATTGCCGTCAGTGCCCCGCCTTCCCGGCGCGCCGCACCGCGCGGGCGTCCAGCCGCTCGATGACCGCCTTGGCGACGAGCGTGACCAGCGCCACCAGCGTCAGCAGGGTCGCCACCGCGAAGGCGGCCACCGCGTTGTTGTCCTGGTAGAGCAGCTCGATCTGCAGCGGCAGCGTGTTGGTCTGGCCGCGTATGTTACCCGACACCACCGAGACCGCGCCGAACTCGCCCATCACCCGGGCATTGCACAGCGCGGCGCCGTAGAGCAGGGCGAAGCGGACATTGGGCAGGGTGACGAGCCGCAGGATGCGCCAGCCGCCGGCGCCCAGCGTGACCGCCGCCTCTTCCTCCTCCGAGCCCTGCGCCAGCATCAGCGGCACCAGCTCGCGCGCCACGAAGGGGGCGGTGACGAACAGGCTCGCCAGGATGATCGCCGGCACGGCGAACATGATCCTGATGTCGTGGGCTTCCAGGAAGGGGCCGAGCAGCCCCTGCCCGCCATAGACGAAGAGATAGGCGACGCCGGCGATGATCGGCGAGATCGAGAACGGCAGCTCCACCAGCGCCAGCAGCAGGGCCCGGCCGGGAAAGCGGAACTTGGCGATGGCCCAGGCGGCGGCGATGCCGAAGCCGACATTCACCGGCACCACCACCAGGGCGGTGAAAAGGGTGAGCCCGATGGCGTAGCGGGTGTCCGGCGCGGCGAAGGCGGCGGCATAGGCCGCCCAGCCATGGCGGAACGCCTCGTGGAAGATGGCGGCGAGCGGGGCCACCAGCACCAGCAGCGTGCCCGCCAGCACCAGGCCGAGCAGCAGCGTGCGGGCGAGGGGGCCGTCGCCGACCCGGCGCGCCCGGGCGCCGGTCGGGGTGGGTCCTGCCGGGCTCATGACGCGGTCCCCATGCGGCGCTGCTGCCAGAGCTGGACCAGATTGACCAGCATCAGCAGCAGGAAGGCGAGACCGAGCAGCGTCGCGGCGATCGCGGCGGCGGCGGGATAATCATATTCCTCGATGCGGATGAAGGTGAGCAGCGACACCACCTCGGTCTTCAGCGGCAGGTTGCCGGCGATGAAGATGATGGCACCGAACTCGCCGAGCGAGCGGGCGAAGCCGAGCGCCGAGCCGGTGACGAAGGCCGGCAGCAGGGCGGGGAAGATCACCGTGCGGAAAATGCGCCCGTCCGAGGCGCCGAGGGTCGCGGCCGCCTCCTCGACATCGACGGCGAGATCCTCCAGCACCGGCTGCACGGTGCGGACGACGAAGGGCAGGCTGGTGAAGGCCATGGCGCAGGCGATACCGAGCGGGGTATAGGCCACCTGCACCCCGATCTCCGCCAGCGGCGCGCCGAACCAGCCGTTCTTCGCGAACAGGGCGGACAGGGCGAGGCCGGCGACCGCGGTGGGCAGGGCGAAGGGCACGTCCACCAGCGCGTCGAGCAGGCGCTTGCCGGGAAACTCGTAGCGCACCAGCACCCAGGCCAGCGCCAGCCCATAGACCGCGTTGAAGGCGGTGGCGGCCGCGGCGGTGGACAGCGTGACCTGGAAGGCGGCGAGGGTGCGCGTCCCGCTCATGATGGCGAGATAGCGCTCCAGCCCGATGCCGAGGGCCTGCCAGACCAGGGCGCCGAGCGGCAGCAGCACGATCAGGCTGAGATACAGCACCGTGAGGCCGAGGGAGAGCGGAAAGCCCGGAATGACGCGGCTCACGAAGCCTCCTTGGCGTCAGCTCTTCCGGCACATCGCCGTTCACCGGAAGAGCGCTAAAGCTCTGATGATAGGCCGTGCCGACCGCAAAACCGCTCCACACCTCCGCGGAATGGCTCTAACGGGCAATGGCCGGAGCACGTCCCCCGGCCATTGCCGCAATCCCGCTGGAATGTCCAGCCGCGCGAGGCCGGGCGGGCACAAACCGGTGACCGGATACCGCCATCCGCCTCACGGGGCGACGAACAGCGTGTCGAGCTTGCCGCCGGAGGCGAAGTGCTCCTTCTGGACGTTGGCCCAGCCGCCGAACACGTCTTCCACCTTCAGCAGGCGGACCGTGGCGAACTTGCCCTTGAATGCCTCGGCCACCTGGGGGTCGACGACGCGGTTGTTGAATTCGGCGGCGATCTTCTGGCCCTCGGGCGAATAGAGATAGGTGAGGTAGTCGGTCGCGACCTGCCGCGAGCCGCGCTTGTCCACCACCTTGTCGACTACCGTGGCGGGGAATTCGGCCAGCAGGCTCACCGGCGGCACCACCACCTCGAAGCCGCGGTCCTTATAGGCATCGCGCACGCCGAGCACCTCGGCCTCGAAGGTGATGAGCACGTCGCCCTGGTCCCGCTCGACGAAGGTGGTGGTGGCGGCGCGCCCGCCGGTGTCGAACACCACCACATTGGCCAGCAGTTTCTTGGCGAAGGCGTCGGCCTGGGCCTTGTCGCCGTTGAACTTCTCCAGCGCGAAGGCATAGGCGGCGAGATAGGTGTAGCGGGCGTTGCCGGAGGTCTTGGGATTGGGGAACACCAGCTTGACGTCCTCGCGGACGAGGTCGTCCCAGTTCTTCACGCCCTTCGGGTTGCCCTTGCGGACGAGGAAGGCGGGGAAGGAATACCAGGGGGAGGAGGCATTCGGCAGCCGGCCCTGCCAGTCCTTGGCAACGAAGCCCTTGTCGACGAGGAAGGTGATGTCGGTGACCTGGTTGAAGGTCACGACGTCCGCCTCCAGCCCCTCGACGATGGAGCGGGCCTGCTTGGAGGTGCCGGCATGGCTCTGGTTGACGGTGATCTCCTTGCCGGTCTTCGCCTTGTAGGCCGGCACGAACTGCTTGTTGATCGCCTCGAACACCTCGCGGGCCACGTCGTAGGAGGCGTTGAGGATCGAGCTCGGCTCCTCCGCCCGGGCCGGGGCGCCGGACAAGGCGCCGGCGATGAGCGGGGCGAGGGCGGCAGCGAGGACGAGGCGGCGCGAGAGGCGCATGGACGGTCTCCGTTAGGCCGCAACGGGAAAGCGGCAAATATCAGACATATGACGTGAAATATTCAATTTCACAGTTCATCGTGTCTAACACGCCGATTGTCCTTGAGGAAGCGCGTATTCGACAACGCGCCCCCGCGCCGCCGGTTCACGCCGCCAACCGTCCCCCGCCACCCCCGCGCCGCGGCAGGCGCCAGCCGAGCCGGCCGCCCAGCGTGCCCGTGGCGATCAGCGCCAGGCCGAGGCCCTGCGCCGGGCCGAGCGGGTGGCCATAGACCAGCCAGTCCACCGCGATGGCCACCAGCGGGTAGACGAAGGTGAGCAGGGCGATGGCCGGCGTCGTCAGCCGGGGATAGGCGCCGTACATCAGCACATAGGCCACCCCGCTATGGAGCACGCCGATGCCCACCAGCCAGGGCCAGGCCACGGTGGGAACGGGCAGCGCCCAGTCGGCGAAGGGTGCCAGCATCACGATGCCGGTCAGCGTCTGGCACAGCGCCGTCACCTCCGCCGGCTGCCGGCCCAGCCCCTTGGCCAGCAGGGTGCCGGCGGCATAGAGCGCGGCGCCCGCCAGCGCGGTGCCGATGCCGAGCATCCAGCGCGACGCCGTTTCCGCGCCGCCGGCCCCCGCCGGCCCCTCCCAGCCCCCGGCAAGGCCGCTCGCCAGCGCGACGCCGAGGAAGGCCACCGCCATCCAGCCGAGCTGCAGCGCGGTGATGCGCTCGCGCAGCAGCGCCCAGCCGAGCAGGACCACGAAGAAGGGCTGGATGTGATAGACGATGGTGGCGGTGGCGATGTTGGTCAGCCGGATGGCGGCGAAGAACGCGGTCCAGGTCAGCACCGTACACACGCCCGCGGCCACGGCGCGCGCCATATCGCGGGGATGCAGCCCGCTGGGGCGCAGATGCCCGCGCCAGAGGCTCCACGCTCCGAGAAAGAGGCTGCCGAACACGCAGCGCCAGAACACCGTGCGCACCGGATCGAGGCCCGCCTCGGTGGCGAAGGCGCCCACCGTTCCGGCAATCGCCATGGCAAGCGCCAGCTGGAGGCCGGGCGCGCCGCGGCCCGGCCCGGCGGCGGCCGTCGAGCCGGAGAGCGGGGAGGAAACGGGCAGGCCGGACGAGGAGGCGCGCATGGCGAGGGACTCTGCGGGGGAAGCGCGATCCTCGGGTCGCTGCCGGCCTCAGACAAACGAATATATTTCAGGCGAACGTCCTGCTAAGCTGATGGCACCATGCCCCCGCTCGATCTCGACCTCCTGCGCACCTTCGTCGCCGTCGTCGACAGCGGCACCCTCTCCAATGCCGCGCCGCGCGTCGGCCGCAGCCAGTCGGCCGTCAGCATGCAGATGCAGCGGCTGGAGCAGAGCGTGGGCCGCCCGCTGCTGGTGCGGCTGCCGCGCAGCGTGGTGCCGACCCCGGCGGGCGCCGATTTCCTCGTCTATGCCCGGCGGCTGCTGAAGCTCTCCGAGGAGGCGCTGGCCGCGGTGTCGCGGCCGGAGGAGACCGGGAGCGTCCGGCTCGGCGTGCCGGACGACTATGCCGCCTCGCTGCTGCCCCCGGCGCTGGCGCGCTTTGCTGCCGAACATCCGCGGGTGATGCTGGAGGTGATGTGCGAGCCTTCCGGCCACCTCAATCCGGCCATGGCGGAGGGCCGGCTCGATCTCGCCATCGTGACCCGGGTGCCGCGGCAGGATTTCGAGGTGCTGCGGCTGGAGCCTCTGGTGTGGGCGGCCTCGCCGCACCATGTCGCCTGGGCGCAGGACCCGCTGCCGGTGGCGCTGTTCGAGCCGGGCTGCGGGGCGCGCATCAATGTGGTGGACGCGCTGGGCGAGGCCGGCCGGGCCTATCGCTGCGTGTGTTCCAGCGGCTCGCTGATCGGCGTCACCGCAGTGGTGGAGGCCGGGCTCGCCGTGGTGGCGCTCGCCGCCTGCAGCGTGCCGCCGGGGCTGGTGGTGATCGGCGAGGCGGAGGGGCTGCCGCCGCTGCGGCCGCTGGAGATGTGCCTGCTGCGCAACCCCGCCTCCGAGCAGCCGGCGACGCTGCGGCTGGAGGAGTTCCTGCGCCGGGCGCTGACGGCCCCGCGCGAGAGCCCGGCCCGCCCGGCCTGAGGCGGGTCGCGAAGAGAGGGGCCGGCAAAGAGAGGGGCCGGCAAAGAGAGGGCGCGCAATGACGAGGGGCGGCGGGCACATCCGGAAGCCGCCTCGCGACGTATCCTGATTCATGCTAGGTCCTCCCGTTCCGGTCTGCCGGCCGGGAGATGGGGACGTGCCGTGTCGCTCGACATCAAGATCTGCGGGTTGAAGACCCTCGATACGCTCGACGCCGCCCTCGGCGCCGGGGCGGATCTGGTCGGCCTCGTGTTCTTCCCCCGCAGCCCGCGCCATCTCTCGCTCGCCGAGGCTGCCCCGCTGGCCGGCCATGCCCGCGGCAAGGCCATCGTCACCGCCCTGACGGTGGATGCCGACGACGATGCCCTCGCCGCGATCATCGAGGCGGTGCGCCCCGACCTGCTCCAGCTTCACGGCCGCGAGACCCTGGAGCGTGTGGCGCAGATCCGCGCCCGCTTCGGCCGCCCGGTGATGAAGGCGCTCGGCATTGCCGGGCCGGAGGACGTCGCCGCCGCCCGCGCCTTTGCCGGGATGGCCGACCGCCTGCTGCTCGACGCCAAGCCGCCGAAGGGCGCGGCGCTGCCCGGGGGCAACGGCCTCGCCTTCGACTGGAACCTGATCGCCGATTTCGCCCCCGCCGGCCTTGCCTCGCTTGACGGGGCCGGGACCTTCATGTTGTCAGGAGGGCTGACGCCGGAGAATGTGGGCGAGGCGCTGCGCCTCACCCGCGCGGGCT
>CAZIXP010000027.1:24275-38143 GCA_964543245.1 uncultured Starkeya sp. | reverse complement strand
TCGCCGATCGCCGCGAAGTCGATGATGCCGGCAGCGCCCTTCAGCGTATGGAACGCCCGGAACGCGCCCGCGATCGCCTCGGCATCGCCCGGCCGCTGCTCGGCCGCCAGCAGATCGGCGGTGCCCTGCCCGACGAGTTCGCGCGCCTCGATGAGGAACTGCTCGATGAACTCGTTCACAACGGCGCCCCGCACATCAGCCGGGCATAGCGGGCGAGAACCTCCGGCTCCAACGGCTTGACGAGGTAGAAATTGGCTCCCGCCGCCCGGGCCGCCTCGATATCGCTGGCCGCGGCCTCGGTGCTGGTGACGAGGGCGGGAATCGCGGCGATGCCGGAGGCCTGGCGGCGCAGGGTCCTGAGGAAGGTCAGCCCGTCCATGCGCGGCATGTTGACGTCGACGACGAGAAGATCGACCGGGTGGGCCAGCAGCTTCTCCAGCGCCTCCAGCCCGTTCAGCGCCTCCTCCACCACGAAGCCGTGCGCTTCCAGCACCTGACGGTAGTAGAGCCGCACCAGCGTGGCGTCGTCGACCACCAGCACGCGCCGGTCCACCCGCCGGCCGGCTCCCTCACTCATGGACGGGCTCCCGCGGCCGCTGATAGATGATCGCATCGGAATACCGGCAGACGTCGAACAAAGGCGAGATCCGGCTCATGGATTCACTGTGGCCGAGGCAGATGAAGCCACCGGGCATGAGGTTGTCATACAGGTTTTCCGCCGCCATCCGGCGCGAAGCATCATCGAAATAAATGAGGACGTTGCGGCAGAAGATCACGTCGAACACGCCGTGAGCCCGCGTTCGGGCAGCATCGACAAGGTTGACCGTGGTGAAATCAACCGAATGTCGCAGCTCTGCAATGATCCGCCAGCGCTCGGCGCCCGCCGGCTCGAAATATTTCGCAATCAGCGCATCCGGCAGCCGCATCAGGGCGCGGCCGCCGAAATAGCCGGCCTGCGCGGCCTCGATCACCCGGGTGTCGATATCGGAGCCGACGATCTCGATGTCGAATTCATCCACCAGCGGCCAGTTTTCCAACAGCCAGATGGCGATGGAATAAGGCTCCTCCCCGGTGGAGCACGGCACCGACCAGATGCGCAACGGCCGCCCTGCGGGCCGGCGCTTCACGCGCTGCGTCAGCAGGTCGGCGGTGAGGCAGCGAAGCTGGTGTTCCTCGCGGAAGAAATAGGTCTCGTTGACGGTGAAGGCGTTGATGAACTGCTCGACCTCGCCGTCGAGGTCGCGGCGCAGATGGGCGAAATAGGCCACGAACGACGTCGTGCCCGTGGCGAGCCGACGCTCGGCCACCCGGCGCTCGACGAAATAGCGCTTCGCCTCGGTGAACACCATGCCGGTGCGCCGGTAGATGAAGTCGCACAGCCGCCGGAACTCGTCCTCGTTCACGCGCCGGCCTCGCCTGCCGGGCCGGAGGCGGCCCGGATGCGCCGGACCGCGATCTCGACGGCGAAGACCAGAAAGGCGGATGCCGCCAGCCGGCCGGCGCAGCGCTCCAGCACCGGCAGCGCCTGCGGTTCGCCCAGCTCGGCGAGCACGTCGACCGCCGCGGCGCACACATTCGGCTCGGCCTCCCGTTCCAGCACCGTGCACATCAGCGCGGTCGCCTCGCCGGATGGGAGGCCGCGCGCGAGGCCGCAGGCCAGCAGCCGCACAGCGGGGTCGGCATCCCGAAGCAGGGCCGGCAGCCGGGCCGGCAGCCGGGCCGGCATCGCCGCCAGCGCATCGAGCGCACCCCGGCGCAGGCCGGCATCGGGCGACCGCAGCAGGGGAAGCAGGAGGTCGGCGCCTTCCTCGGTGCCGATGCCGGCAAGCCCGGTGAAGAGCGCCTCCCGCACCCGCTCGTCCGCCTCGCCCGCCAGCGCCTGCGCGAGCAGCCCGGCCGCGCCCGGCAGGCCGGCGAGGGTGCGCGCGGCCGAACGGCGCTGGTCCGGCCCGCCCTGGTCGAGGGCGGCCTTCAGGGCGGCGATATCGGCCGGCAGCGCCGGGGCTGCCCGCGGATCGGAAGGCGGGGCCGGATCGCCCCCGGCTGGCGCGCGGATCAGCGGCATGTCACGGCACCATCTTCTGCAGCCGCGCGGCAATGTCCCGCAACGGCACCACCCATTCGGCCCCGCCGGCCTTCACCAGCTCGCCGGGCATGCCCCAGACAATGGCGCTCTCCTCGGCCTCGGCAATGGTGTGGCCGCCGCGCGCCTGCAGCTCCGTCATCGCCGTGGCGCCGTCATTGCCCATGCCGGTCATCAGGATGCCGACGATCCGGGCCGGGGCGACATGCTCCATGGCGGAGGCGACCAGACGGTCGGCGCTGGGGTGCCAGAGAAGTTCCGGGGCGGCCGGCGCCGCCATGGCGACCAGCGCGCCGGCGCGGCGCGACACGATGAGGTCGGCATCGCCCGCCCCGATATACACGGTGCCCGGCTGCAGCGGCACCGGCTGCCGCACCTCGGCAACGGCGAGGGCGCAGAGCTTGTCGAGCCGGCGGGCCAGCGCCGCGGTGAAGCTCGCCGGCATGTGCTGCGCCACCAGTATGGGCCAGGGGAAGGAGGCCGGCAGCGCGGTCAGCAGCGCCTCCAGTGCCGGCGGCCCGCCGGTCGAGGCGCCGACCAGCACCAGCCCGTCGCCCTCGGCCATGGGGCGGGCCACCGGCACCGGCGGGGCCGGCGCCACGGCCAGCGCCGCGCCGATCCGCTGGCGCACCCGCTCGCGCAGCCGCGTGCTCGACCGGACCTTCGCCAGCGCCGCGCCGCGCACCTTCTCCACCAGCTGCGGCGCCCATTCCTCCAGGTGCAGCGACACGACGCCACCCGGCTTCGACACCACGTCCACGGCACCGAGCTCGAACGCCCTCAGGGTCGCCTCGGTGCCGGCGGCGGTGTGCGACGAGACCATGATCACCGGGCATGGCCGCTCCAGCATCAGCCGGTCGAGACAGGCGAGCCCGTCCATGCGCGGCATGTCGATGTCCAGCGTCACGACGTCGGGGGCAAAGCTCCGGTTCAGTTCCAGCGCCGCCAGCCCGTCGCGCGCGACGCGCACCTCGAAGCCGCCGGCGCGGGCGAAGATCTCGCCGAGCAGCTTTCGGATGAGCGCGGAATCGTCGACGATCAGCAGCCGGATCACCGTGCCTCGCGCCGTTTCCTGGCGAAGCCGTCGAGCAGGCCGCGTTCGGCCCGCGTCAACAGCTCGTTGGGGTCGAGAAGGAGAATGAGCCGTCCGGCCGCTTCCAGATTGACGATGCCCGACACCAGCCGCGTCGGCTCGCCGGCAAGGTCCGGGGCGGGCTCGACGGCGTCCTCGCGGCACCGCAGGATTTCGGTCACCCGGTCCACGATGATGCCGGCCCGGTGCCGCTCGGTGCGCACGACGATGATGCGGCGGCGCGCCTCCGGCGGCAGGGGCGGCATGTCGAAACGGCGGCGCTGGTCGATGACGGCGAGCACGCTGCCGCGCAGATTGACGACGCCCTCCAGGAATTTCGGCGTTCCCGGAACCCGGGTCACCGCACCGGCCGCCTTCACCACCTCGTCGACGGCGCCGATCGGGAGGGCGTACTCGTCCTCGCCCAGCCGGAAGACCAGCAGCGACAGCTCGCCGGCCGGCGCGGCGACCTCGGGATCGGCATCGCCGCCATGGCGCAGGTCGAGCCGCTGCATGACCTCCTCCCGGAAAAGCGTCAGTGGATCGAGAATCGGGACCAGCCGCCGGCCCTGTTCGGCCCGCAGCACCCGGGGGATGCGCAGTTCGCCGCCGATCCGCGCCGCCAGAACGGGGGGCACCGGCTCGATGGCGGCGGGATCGGCCGAGACCACGCCGCGCAGCCGGTCGACGAGGAGGCCGACGGCATGGCCCCCCACCATGACCACCACGACCTTGTTCCCGCCGGTCGCCCCGCCGGCCGCCGCCGGCAGGCCGAGC
This sequence comes from uncultured Starkeya sp., assembly GCA_964543245.1. Classification (GTDB taxonomy): domain Bacteria; phylum Pseudomonadota; class Alphaproteobacteria; order Rhizobiales; family Xanthobacteraceae; genus Ancylobacter. The sequence continues at coordinate 34,211 of CAZIXP010000027.1, read as the reverse complement.
AGCCCGCGCAGCGCGAAGAGCGGCAGGAGCCGGCCGCGATAAACCGCCACCCCCCGCGCCACCGGCTCATCCGACGAGAGCGCGGTGACGCTCGGCGGCACCGGCACGATCTCCCGCACCGCGTCGATGGGCAGGCCATAGTCCTGTCCGGCGACATCGAAGGTGACGAGCCGCTCGCCCGGCCCAAGGGAAGACCGCGCGCCCGACGTGGGAAGGTCCGGCAGGCCCTGGCCCGACGCCGCCACGGGGCGGGGCGCGCTCTGGCGCGGCGGGCGCGGCACGAAGGCCGCCGCCAGCAGCGCCGGCATGTCGAGCACCCGGGCGATGTCGCGGTCGCCGCGGAACCGGAAGACGCTCCGCAGCCGTTCGCCCGGCCGGACCGCGGCGCTCGCTTCCGCGGGCTCGATCTCGGCGGCGCCAACGGCGACCAGAGCCTCGACCGCGTCCACCGCCAGCGCCACCGGAGCCACGCCGCGCAGCACGATCGCCCGGGCGGCGGCGGAACGGGTGGGCGCGGACGGCCCCGTGACGGACGGGGCGGGGGCGCGGCCGATCAGGGCGCGCAGGCTGGCAACCGGCAGCGCGGTGCCCCGCAGGCTGGCGATGCCCATCAGCGCCGCGGGAGCCTGCGGCAGGCGCGCCAGCGGCGGCAGGCGTATCACCTCCGCCACATCCTGCGCCGGCAGGGCGTAGATATCCGCACCGACACGGAAGGTCAGGAAGCGCTGCGTCGCCTCGCTCGCGGGTGTCGGCGGGGCCGGCTTATCCATTCTGCTGCTTGAAGGCATCGGCGAGCGAGGCGATCTCCTCGACCGCGGCGGCGAGGTCGTCCGCTCCTCGGGCCTGCTGGGCGGCCGCCAGGGCGGCCTGGCGCGCGGCGACGCCGGCTTCCTCGGCCGAGGCCGCGATCTGCCGCGCCGCCTCGGCGCACTGGCGCACCGCGGCCATGATGGACTGGGCGCTGTCGGCGATGCCGCGGTTTCCCGCGCTCAGTTCGGCCACGTCGCCGTCGAGCCGCTCCAGCGCCGCGGAGACGGCCCGGTTGTTCTGGATTTCGGTTTCCGCGGTGAGGATGGCGAGTTCGCCGTCGCGGCGCAGCGAGTCGATCTGCTCGAGGACGCCACGCACCGTGTCCTTGATGCCGGCGACGCTTTCCGAGGCGTCGCGGGCAAGGCTGCGTATATCGGCCGACACCAGCGAGAAGCCGCGCCCGGCCTCCCCGGCGCGCGCCGCCTCCACCGAGCCGCTGACCGCCAGCATGGTGGTCTGGATCGCCACCAGCCCGATGCTGTCGACGATCTTCTCGATGCGCCGGCCCATGGCTTCGAGCTGCAGCACGGTGGCAAGGCTGGCCTGGGTGCCGGCCAGCGCCGTGCCGACCCCGGCCATCAGGCGCTCGATGGCGGCCCGGCTCTCCGCCAGCGTCCGCTCCATGGCCGCCACCCGCTCCGTCGCACGGGCGGCGTTCTCCTCGGCGAGCGAGGCGCCCGTCTCGATCTGCGTCAGCGCCGCGGAGGTCTGCCGGGTGGCCGCGGCCTGCTGCTGGGCGCCGCGGTCGATCTGCCCGACCGCGGTCATGATCTGCGTCGCCGCGCCGGAAAGCTGCTGGATGGTGGCGGACAGCTCTTCGGCGGCCGCCGCGATGCGCTCGGCCTCCGCGGCGGCAACCCCGCCACCCATGGCTTCACTGGCCCGCGCGAGGTCGTGGGCGGCGCTCTGGCTCTGCTCCAGCGACTGGGTCTGCTGCCCCACCGCGAGCTGCACCTCGCTTGCCGCGGCGGCCTGCTCTTCGGCGGCGCTCGCCACCTGCTCCGCGCCGCGCTGGGCTTCGAGCGAGGCCCGCTCGGCCTCCCGCGCCGAGGCGAGGATCTGCTCGCTGCCCTGGGTGAGGCGCGCCATGTCGGCCCGCACCGTCTCCAGCGCGGCCACCACCTCCGCCCCGGTCCGGGCCTGGGTGACGGCGAAGTCGAAGCCGTCCTTCACCGCGGCGGCGACCGCGCGGACCTCGGCCTGGATCGTCTGGGCGAGCCCCTGCACCTCGCCGGCGCTGCGCTCCGAGGTTTCGGCCAGCGCCCGCACCTCTTCCGCCACCACGGCGAAGCCGCGCCCGTGCTCGCCCGCCCGCGCCGCCTCGATGGCCGCATTGAGGGCGAGAAGGCTGGTCTGGTCGGAGAGCCCGCCGACCGTCTCGGTGATCTCGCCAATATCGCGGGCGCGCCGCTCCAGCTCCGCAATCAGCGTCACCGACGCCTGCTGGCGCTGGGCGTTGCGCTCGATGGCCCGCACCGAGGTGGTGATCTGCACCGCGGTCTCGGCGACCACGAGCTGGATCGCCTCGGCACGGCGGCGCGCGGCATCGGCCCGGGTCCGCGCCCCGGCGAGGCTGGCGGCGACCGCCCTGATCGCGGCGAGCTGTTCCTGCGAGCCGCCGGCGGCCTGCTCGGCCCCGGCGGCGATCCGCTCCATGGCGAGACGAAGCTGCCCGGCCGCGGCCGACGCCTCGGTCAGCCCGCCCGCGAGCTGCCCGGTCGCCGCCGCCAGCCGTTCCGACGCCTTGTCGTGCAGCGCGGCGGCGGCGGGCCGGTCCGCGGCGCCCGCGGCCGGCCGGGCCTTCCTGGCCGGGGGAGCCGCCGCACCGGAGGCCGCATCCGGGGCCGAGGCGAGTCTGGAAGATTTCACGAGCGCCATGACGTTCCCGGAACAGGTTCTGCGAAGGCCGCAGCCGCACTGTGCGATGGCCCCGCCGCGGGCGCAACCAAGCGGCCGGCGAACTTCCAACATATTGGATTCACGGCAGAACGGAGCACCATCGCCGCCCCGCCTCCCCTCGTTCAGGTGCCGGCGATCACCAGGTCGATGCCGGCGGCGGCAAGGGCACGCGCCAGCGGCTCGGCCGGCGGCAGATCGGTCACCAGAACGTCGACCAGCGCCAGAGGGGCGACCTCGAACACCGCGCGGCGATCGAGCTTGCTGTGGTCCGCCAGCACGACCAGACGGTCGGCCCGCTCGATCATCGCCTTCGCCACCTCGGCCTCCTGCAGGTCGAAGTCCATGACGCAGCTCGCATCGAGGCCGCCGATGGTGAGCACCGCGACATCCGCCCGGAATTTTCCGATCTGCTCCAGCGCGAGGGGTCCCAGGCTCTCCCCGGCATCCGCGCCATAGGCGCCGCCGATGAGGAACACCTTGTGGCCCTGGCGCGCGGCAAGGGTCGCGGCAATACGCGGCGCGTTGGTGATGGCCACCAGCGGCGGACGCAGCGCCAGCGCCTCGGCAAAGGCGATGGTGGTGCTGCCGGTGTCGATGAACAGCGAGGTGCCCGGCTCGAACAGCGCGGCCGCCGCCCGCCCGATGCCGCGCTTGGCCTCCGGGTTCTGCATCATCCGCTGGGCGAACGGCCCTTCCGTCTCCGGCAGGGCGGCCGCGCCGCCGAGAGCTTTCGCCCCGCCATGGAACCGGCGCAGCCGCCCGTCCGCTTCGAGGCGGGCGAGATCGCGCCGCACCGTCTCGCGCGAGACGTCGAGATGGTCGGCCAGCGCCTCCACCGACATCTCGCCGGAGCGGGCAAGCAGGGAGACGATGGTTCGATGACGCGAGGAGGACGGCACGCTGTGTCCTGACTGTGGGCGGGCCCACCAAGGCGGCGAAACCCCCACGCTGGAGACCGGCCGCCGCGACGATTCGATAGGTAAGTGACTGAAGCCGGTCAATGCCGTGCCGACCTCGTAGGGACCGCCGAGCGCTCTGGCGAGGCCAGCCCGCCGGCGAGACCGCTGCAAGCTCGCCATGCTGCGGGCGAGGCCGCCATGCTGCGGGTGCATGGGGCGGGCGCGGCAGCTTCGGGCCCCACTCAGCCAATCAGGCAATAGCGGTCTTGGCAAGCCCGCAAACGGTCAAAACTTGACCGAAATTCTGACCAAATGGTCAAATATGACAAAATTCGGACTTCCCTTCCCCAACGAAATTGGTACAGTTCAGCGTCCTGCCGGGAAAGCAGGCATGCACAACGGCGATGCAGCAAGGGGCGCGGGGGATCCGACGATGCGTATAGTCAGAGGCATGACGCGCTGCTCCGCTCCGGCCTGAGGCCGGCGCGGCAGGCGCCCGACCACCTCCCACCACGAACGACCTGTGCTCACACCGCGGCGCGGCACCTTCCGCCGCGGCGGGGTCGTCGTGTGCCTTTCACCGTGCCGCGGGCGCGAGGTGCCGGCGGCGCAACCCAGCCATGGAGTGACGGCGTGAATGCGGACGATGCGATGAAGTCCGGTAGAGGCGGCGCCTGGCGCCTGGTGACGCGCTATGTGCGCACGGTCGACGCGATGTCGGACTATGTCGGCTATCTCGCGGCCTCGCTCGTCTTCTTCATGGGCGGGGTGCTGCTGTTCGACGCGGTGATGCGCAACCTCGTCAAGATGCCGGTGCACTGGGCCGTCGAACTGACCCAGTTCACGCTGGCGGCCTATTACTTCATGGGCGGCCCGTTCACGCTCAAGAACGGCGAGCACGTGCGGATGGACCTCTGGTATTCCACCCTGACCGAGCGCGGCAAGGCGAAGGTCGACCTCGTCACGGTGTGGTGCCTGATCTTCTACCTCGGCGTCCTGCTCATCGGCTCGATCTCCAGCCTGCAATACGCCATCGCCACCAACGAGAAGCGGTTCTCGATCTGGAACCCCTCGGTCATCCCGATCAAGGCGCTGCTCACCGTCTGCCTGGTGCTGATGCTGCTGCAGGCTTTCGCGCTGGTCTTCAAGCACATCGCCACCCTGCGCGGGGAGACGCTCTGATGACCTATGAGATGATCGCGCTGCTGATGTTCGGCGCGATGGTGCTGGCGCTCATCAGCGGCCAACTGGTCTTTGCCGGCATCGGCTTCGTCGCCTCCGCCGCGGCGCTGCTGCTGTACGGCCCCGGCGCGATGGACCTGCCGTTCAACCAGGTCTTCAAGCTGTTCAACTGGTACGCGATGCTGACGCTGCCCATGTTCATCTACATGGGCTACATCCTGGCGGAATCCGGGATCGCCGAGGACCTCTACCGAGCCCTGCACGTCTGGTTCGGCCGCTTCACCGGCGGCCTCGCCATTGGCACCATCTTCCTGATGGTCATCATCTCGGCGATGAACGGCCTGTCGGTGGCCGGCATGGCCATCGGCGCCACCATCGCCCTGCCCGAGATGATCCGCCGCGGCTACGACAAGGTGCTGATCTCGGGCGTGGTGCAGGGCGGGTCGTCGCTCGGCATCCTCATCCCGCCCTCGGTCGTGCTGGTGCTCTACGGCATGATCGCGCGGCAGCCGGTCTCCAAGCTGTGGTTCGCCGGGGTCGGCCCGGGCCTGCTGATGGCGGCGCTGTTCATCATCTACATCTATGTCCGGGTGAAGCTGAACCCGAAGCTCGCGCCGAAGCTGACGGATGACGAGCTCAACATGCCGCTGCGCGAGAAGCTGGCGCTGGCGCGGGCGGGCGTCATTCCCTTCGCCATCTTCTTCTTCATGACCGGGCTGTTCGTCTTCGGCGTCACCAGCCTCGTCGAGAGCTCGGCGGTGGGCGCCACCTCCGCCACGCTCGCCGCCATCGCCAAGCGCCGCTTCACCTGGCCCATCGTCCGCGACACCGCGCTGAAGACGCTCAACGTCTCCTGCATGTTCATGTGGCTGATCCTCGCCGCCCTCGCCTTCGGCACGGTGTTCGACGGGCTCGGCGCGGTGAAGGCGATCGAGTTCCTGTTCGTCAAGCAGTGGGACCTCAACCCCTGGACCATCATCATCATGATGCAGCTCAGCTTCATCGTGATGGGCATGTTCCTCGACGACACCGCGATGCTGGTCATCGTCGCGCCGCTCTACATCCCGCTGGTGAAGGCGCTCGACCTCGGCTTCGACAACCAGCTGATCTGGTACGGCATCCTCTACACCATCACCTGCCAGATCGCCTACATCACGCCGCCCTTCGGCTACAACCTGTTCCTGATGCGCTCCCTGGCGCCGAAGGAAATCTCGCTGGTCGACATCTACAAGTCGATCTGGCCGTTCGCCGCGATCATGTTCCTGACCATCGTGATCCTGATGGTCTTCCCGCAGATCGCGCTCTGGCTTCCCGAGCACATGAAAGTCAAAGGCTGACCAACAGCCGGCGCAACCTTCCCATCCAGAGGAGAACAAGATGACCGACGACACCAAGAATCCCGGCGCCGATATGCCCGCCACCCATACGCCCATCACCCGGAAGTCCGACGCCGCGGCCGACCATATCCTTTCCACCCGCCGCAGCTTCCTCGGCAAGGCCGCGCTCGGCACCGGCGCGGCGCTGGCTGGCTCGACGCTGGCGGCCCCCGCCGTCATCGCCCAGACCGGCCCCATCAAGTGGCGCCTGCAGACCTATTCCGGCGCCCCGCTCGGCGCCCATGTGATCAAGCCGCAGATCGACGCCTTCAACAAGGCGGCCAATGGCGCGATGGAGATCGAGCTCTATTACGCCGACCAGCTCGTCCCGACCTCCGACCTGTTCCGCGCGCTGCAGTCCGGCACGCTGGACGCGGTGCAGTCGGACGAGGCGACCATGGCCTCCCCGGTCGATATCGCGGTGTTCGGCGGCTACTTCCCCTTCGCCACCCGCTACAGCCTCGATGTGCCGGCGCTGTTCCGCTATTACGGCCTCAAGGAGATCTGGGAAGAGGCCTATGCCGATGTCCCGAACGTCACCTGGCTGTCGACCGGCGCCTGGGACCCGCTGCACATCTTCACCGTGAACAAGCCGATCAAGAGCCTCGCCGACATGAACGGCCTGCGTGTGTTCGGCGTGCCGACGGCCGGCAAGTTCCTCTCGCGCTACGGCCTCGTGCCCGTCACCATCCCGTGGGACAATGTGGAAGTCGCGCTCCAGACCGGCGAGCTCGACGGCGTGGCCTGGTGCGGCTTCACCGAAGCTTATGAGGTGGGCTGGGCCGATGTATGCAACTACGCCCTCACCAATTCGGTCACCGGCGCGTGGTTCGGCAGCTATTTCGCCAACTCCGCGAGCTGGGCCAAGGTGCCCCCGCACCTCAAGGAGCTGTTCCTCATCACCATCGACCAGTCGCATTACTACCGCGACGTCTGGTACTGGGGCGGCGAGGCCAAGCTCCGCGTCGAGGGCAACAAGATGGAGCTGACGGCGCTGCCGCCGGCGGAGTGGGCGCAGGTGGTCAAGGATTCCGAAAGCTTCTGGGACGAGACCGCCGCCTCCAGCCCGCGCGCCGGGCGGGTCGTCGCCGCCTTCAAGAAATACGCCGAGACGATGCAGAAGGCCGGCTACCCCTCCCGCTGAGCCCGCCGACGACCGGCGCCATGGCCGGGGGCGGCGCCGCCCCCGCGCCTTCCCTCCCACAGGCCGTGGCGCAGCCGCCGCGGTCCCGGGTCCATGACCCGGCGACCACGACGGCGCACCTTCTCACCGCACCGGCGGGCGGCCGGGCCGCGGGCATGACGCGGCCGCCTCCCGGCCGCGGGACGACGAAAGCGGGCAGCATGCTCCACACACCCTCTTGGACAGCGCAGGAGAGCTTCGACGTCGCCGTCATCGGCGCCGGGGTGGTCGGCTGCGCCGTGGCGCGGCGCTTCGCCCTCGAAGGCGCCCGGGTGGTGGTCATCGAGAAGGGCAGCGACATCCTGTCCGGCGCCTCCAAGGCCAACAGTGCCATCCTGCACACCGGCTTCGACGCGCCGCCCGGCAGCCTGGAGCTGGAACTGGTGAAAGCCGGCCGGGCGGAATACCTCGCGATCCGCGAGCATCTTGGCCTCTCCCTGGTCGAGACCGGCGCCCTGGTCTGCGCCTGGAACCCGGCCGAGGCCGAAAAGCTGGAAGCCATCGCCGCGCAGGGGCGGGAGAACGGGGTGGACGGCCTGCGGCTGCTGCCGGCCGCAGCGGCGCGGGTCACCCTGCCCGGCCTCGCCGCCGGGCTTGTCGCCGCGCTGGAGGTGGCGGGCGAGCACATCATCGACCCCTGGTCCGCCCCCCTCGCCTACATCACCCAGGCGGTGGCGCTGGGAACGGTGTTCCTGCGCGATACCGAACTGATCGAGGGCGCCTTCGCCGGCGACTGGACCCTGCGCACCTCGGCCGGCAACATCCGCGCCGCCGCCGTCGTCAATGCCGCCGGCCTCTATGGCGATATCGTCGACCAGCGGCTCGGCCTGCCCGCCGCCTTCGAGATCCGGCCGCGCAAGGGCCAGTTCGTCGTGCTGGACAAGGCGGCCTTCCCCCATGTGCCGCGCATCGTGCTGCCGGTGCCGACCGAGATCACCAAGGGCATCGTGGTCTGCCCCACCGCCTTCGGCAATGTGCTGGTCGGCCCCACCGCGGAGGAACAGGAGGACAGGGTCCGCGCCACGGTCGAGACCGCCACGCTGCGCGCCCTGCTGCGGCGCGCCGCCGAGATCGTGCCGGCACTGGCCGGCATGCCGGTGACGGCGGTCTATGCCGGGTTGCGGCCGGCCAGCGACAGCAAGGCCTATCGCGTCTTCTCCCACCCTGAGCGGCGGGCGATCACGCTGGGCGGCATCCGCTCCACCGGGCTCAGCGCCGCGCTGGGGCTGGCGCAGGAGGCGGTGCGGCGGCACGCCGGCTTCGGCCTGCCGGCCGGCTCGCCCCGCCCGGCGCCGGAGGTGCGGCTGCCCAACCTCACCGAGACCCGCCCGCGCGACTGGCAGCAGCCGGACCATGGCGAGATGGTGTGCCATTGCGAGATGGTGACCCGCCGGGAGATCGAGGCGGCCTTCGACAGCCTCGTCCCGCCCGGCGATTTCGGCGGCCTTCGCCGGCGCACCCGTGCCGCCATGGGGCGCTGCCAGGGCTTCCACTGCCAGGCCCGGCTCGCCGAGATGACGAAGGGGCGGCTTTCGACGCCGCTCGCGATCGGGGAGGACCTCGCGTGAGCGGGTTGGCCGATGTCGTGATCGTCGGCGGCGGCCCGGCCGGTGTGGCCGCCGCGGTGGAGCTGCGGCGTCTCGGGGTGGGGCGCGTAGTGCTGGTGGAGCGCGAGGCCCGCCTTGGCGGCGCCACCCGCCATTGCAGCCACTCGCCCTTCGGCATGCGCGAGTTCGGGCGGGTCTATCTCGGCGCGGCCTATGGCCGGCGGCTGGAGGCGGAAGCGCTCCGCGCGGGGGTCGAGCTGCGCACCGGCGGCTCGGTGGTGCGGTTCGATGCCGGCTGCCGGCTCACCGTCGCGAGCGCCGGCGGCATCGAGACGCTCGCCGCCCGCCGCCTGCTGCTGGCGACGGGGGCGCGGGAGATGCCGCGTTCCGCCCGGCTGCTGCCCGGCGACCGCCCGGTCGGCGTGGTCACCACCGGCACGCTGCAGGCCGGCCTCGCCTTCCACGGGCTCATGCCGTTCCGCCGCCCGGTGATCGTGGGATCGGAGCTGGTGAGCCAGTCCGCCGTGCTCACCTGCCTCACCCATGGCGCCCGCCCGGTGGCGATGCTGGAGCCGGAGCCCCATGCGCTGGCAGCCGCGCCGTTCCACTGGTTTCCCCGGCTCGTCGGGGTGCCCTTCCACGCCGGGGCGGAGATTCTCGATGTGCGCGGCACCGGCCGGGTGGAGGCGGTGACCTTCCGCCGCGCCGACGGCCGTGTCGAGACGCTCGACTGCGACGGCGTGCTGCTGACCGGCCGGTTCGTGCCCGAGGCGAGCCTTGCCCGGCTCTCCGGGCTGGAGCTCGATGCCGGCAGCGAGGGCCCGGCGATCGACCAGCACGGCCGCACCCGCAACCCCCGCATCTTCGCCGGCGGCAATGTGCTGCGGGCGGTGGAGACCGGCGGCTGGGCGTTCCGCGAGGGCCGCGCGGTGGGGCGCGCCATCGCCGGGGACCTTGCCCGCATCGTCGATGCTGGCGCCGCCCGCGCCGTCACCTGCGAGCCGCCGATCAAGCTGGTGGTGCCCGGCCTGTTGCGGCCG
>CAZIXP010000027.1:21325-24265 GCA_964543245.1 uncultured Starkeya sp. | reverse complement strand
CCATTTCCAGCTCCGCTTCGCCCACCGTGTCGAGGGACGGCTGTCGCTGGAGCTCGACGGCCGCGAGGTCTGGGCGGCGGAGCGCCGCTGGATGCCGGAACGCCGCGTGCTGGTGCCGATCCCGCCGGCGGCGGCGCAGGCCGGCACGGTGCATTTCCGCTTTCGCGAGCGCGCCTGATGCGCGTCGCGGCGATCGACCAGGGCACCACCTCCACCCGCTGCCTCGTCGTCGAGGGCGCCGGCGCGCGGCTGGCCGGCAGCCGGACCCATGCCCAGCACTACCCCGCCCCGGGCCGGGTCGAGCAGGACCCCGGGGAACTGCTGGCGAACATCCGCGCGGTGCTGGAGGCGGCAGGCCCGGTCGACGCCATCGCCATCGCCAACCAGGGCGAAAGCTGCCTCGCCTGGGATGCGCTGACCGGGGAGGCGCTGTCGCCGGTCATCGTGTGGCAGGACGCCCGCACCGCCCCCGCCCTCGCCGCGCTGGGCGAGGCGGCGCAGGCCCGCTCCCGCGCCATCAGCGGATTGCCGCTCGACGCCTATTTCTCCGCGAGCAAGCTCGCCTGGCTGCTCGACAACGTGCCGGCGGTGGCGGCGGCGCATGCCCGCGGCCGGCTCCGGCTCGGCACCACCGACGCCTTCTTTCTCGACCGCCTCACCGGCGTGTTCCGCACCGACCTCGCCACCGCCTCGCGCACCGGCCTGCTGGACCTCGACAGCGGGCGATGGAGCGAGGAGCTGTGCGCGCTGCACCGCGTGCCGCGCGCCGCCCTGCCGGAGATCGCCCCCGTCGATGCCGGCTTCGGCGCGGTCGGCGGCGTGCCGCTCGCCGTCTCCATCGTCGACCAGCAGGCGGCGCTCTATGGCCATGGCTGCCGCCGGCAGGGGGAGGCGAAGATCACCTTCGGCACCGGCGCCTTTCTGCTCGCCGTGGCCGGACCGCAGCGCCCGGCCGGCGCCGGCCTGCTGCCGACCATCGCCTGGCACCGGCAGGGCGAGGCCCCCGTCTTCGCCATCGAGGGCGGGGTCTATGACGCCGGCGCGGCGCTGGAATGGGCGCGGCGGATCGGGCTGTTCGCCGACCCGGCCGAACTCGACCTCTTCGACGGGCCGAGCGCGCTGTCCCGCGGCCTCGTCTTCGTGCCGGCGCTCTCCGGGCTCGCCGCCCCGCACTGGGACCGACGGGCGGCGCCGCTCTTCATCGGCATGGACGCGGCGACCGGCCGGCAGGACATGGCGCGCGCCGTGCTGGAGGGCATCGCCATGCTCACCGTCGGGCTGATCGAGGCGGCCGCCGGGAGCGGCCCGATCGACCGGCTCTCCATCGACGGCGGGCTGTCGCAGAGCCGGTATTTCGGCCAGTTCCTCGCCGCCGCGAGCGGGCGCACGATCGACGTGCCGGCCTCGCACGAGATGACGGCGCTGGGCCTTGCCGCGCTGTGCGGGGTCGATGTCGGCTTCGCCCGGGCGCCCGCGCGCCGCTTCGCACCGGACGGCTCGGTCCGCGCCGCCGACCGCCGGCGGTTCGAGGCGGCGCTCGGCAAAAGCCGGGGCTGGCGGGACTGACCCCGCGCGCCGCGCCGCCTCCCGCCCCGCTCCGCTCCGCCGCGAGCTGCCGCGCCGCGCTCGGCCGCGCGCCCTGGCGCCTCACTCCCCGCGCGGAAAACGCTGGGCGCTTTCCAGCACGTTCAGGTCCATGTGGTTGCGCATATAGCGCTCGGAGGCCTTCTGCAGCGGCTGGAAGTCCCAGGGGTAATAGGCCCCGTTGCGCAGCGCGGCGTAGACGACGTGGCGCCGGGCCTGGCTCGCCCGCACCTCGGCATCGAAGCGGGCGAGGTCCCAGCGCGCCCGCATCTGCGCCGTGAGCTGCGCCAGCACCTTGGCGCAGGCGGGATCACCGGCGCGGTTGACCCGCTCCTGCGGGTCCTCCTCGAGATGGGTGAGGATGGGCGGATCGAGATCGCACAGCACCAGCTTCCACGGCCCTTCGCGCAGGGCGACGAGAGGCGCCTGCGACCCCTCGGCGGCATATTCCATCGGCACCGGCCCGCGCGTGCCCGCGCCGCGGGCGAGACCGACCAGGCTCTCGCCATCGGTCCAGGGCAGCACCCCGCCGAGATCGAGCCCGACCAGCTCCGCCAGCGTCGGCAGCACGTCGAGGGTGGAGACGGCGCGATCGACCCGCCCCGCCGGCAGACCCGACGCCGCGATCATCAGCGGCACCCGGGCCGAGCCCTCGAAGAAGTTCATCTTGAACCACAGGCCGCGCTCGCCGAGCATGTCGCCATGGTCGGAGACGAAGACCACGATTGTGTCCTGCGCCATCCCGCAGCGATCGAGAATGTCCAGCAGCTCGCCGATCTTCTCGTCGACATAGGAAATGTTGGCGAAATAGGCCCGGCGCGAGCGCCGCACATCCTCCGGCGCGACAGGCATGGCGGCATGGTCGCTCGCCAGCATGAGGCGCTGCGAATGGGGGTCCTGCCGGTCGAACGGGATGGGGGCGACCACAGGATCGAGGGCGGGGCAGTCCTCGTACAGGTCCCAGAACCGCCGGCGGGCGACATAGGGGTCATGCGGGTGGGTGAAGCTCACGGTGAGGCACCAGGGCCGCTCGTCATGCCCGCGCGCCAGATCATACAGCTTGCGCCCGGCGTGATAGGCGACCTCGTCGTCATATTCGAGCTGGTTGGTGATCTCCGCCACCCCCGCCCCGGTGACTGAACCGAGATTGTGATACCACCAGTCGATCCTCTCCCCCGGGCGGGTATAGTCTGGCGTCCAGCCGAAATCGGCGGGGTAGATGTCGGTCGTCAGCCGCTCCTCGAAGCCGTGCAGCTGGTCCGGCCCGACGAAATGCATCTTGCCGGAGAGCGTGGTGTGGTAGCCCGCGCGGCGCAGGTGGTGGGCGAAGGTCGGGACGTCCGAGGTGAACTCGGC
>CAZIXP010000027.1:0-21315 GCA_964543245.1 uncultured Starkeya sp. | reverse complement strand
CGCGTGCGGCTCGGCAGTTGCCCCGACATGAAGGAGGCGCGCCCCGGCGCGCAGAGCGGGCTCGCCGTATAGGCATGGGCAAAGCGTGCGGAACGCCCGGCCAGCGCCGCCAGATTCGGCGCCTTGAGGAAATCGGCCGGCCCGTCCGGGAACAGCGTCCCGTTGAGCTGGTCGACCATGAGGATGAGGATGTTCGGGCGCGTCATGATGGATCCGTCGGTGGGCCAACGGCGCCGGGCGACCTGCGCGCGGCGCCGCCGGAAGGGGTCACAGGCCGAGCGCAGCCTTGACGGCGGGAAGGCCGGGCTTGCCGTCCAGCGTCGAGACGCCGGCCAGCCAGCCGTCGAGCGCCTTCGGGTTGGCCTTCAGCCAGGCCCGCGCGGCGGCCTTGGGCTCCTGACCCTCGTCGAGGATCTTGCCCATCATGGCGTTCTCCATCGGGAGATCGAAGACGAGGTTGCGGAACAGGGTCGCGGCGTTGGGGCAGTCGGCGGACCAGCCGGTGCGCGCCAGGGTGCGGACGTCGGCGCCGCCATAATTCGCGCCGAAATAGGCGTCGCCGCCGGAGAGATAGGTGATGGCGAAGGTCTCGTTCATCGGGTGCGGCGCCCAGGCGAGGAAGACGATCCAGCCCTTGCCGTTCTGCGCCCGCTTCACCTGCGCCAGCATGGCCTGCTCGCCGGATTCCACGACCTTCCAGCCCTTGAGATGGAAGTCGTCGGCATCGATCATCTTCTGGATGTTGGCATTCGCCGGCGCGCCGGGCTCGATGCCGTAGATCTGCCGGTCGAACTTGTCGGCATTGGCGGCGAGATCCTTGAAATCCTTGACCCCGGCCTCGGCGACATAGGTCGGCACCGCCAGGGTGAACTTCGCCCCGGACAGGTTGGTGCCCAGCACCTCGACGGCCTTGGCCGCGTTCAGCGCGTCGATGAACTTCTGCTGGGCCGGCATCCAGTTGCCCAGGAACACGTCGATATTGCCGTTCTTCATCGACTCGTAGCCGATCGGCACGGAGAGGGTCTTCACGTCCTGCTGGTAGCCGAGGCCCTCGAGCAGGACCCCGGCAATGGCGTTGGTGGAGGTGATGTCGGTCCAGCCCGGGTCCGACATGCGGATGGTCTTGCAGGCGGGAGCGTCGGCCGCGGCGGCGGAGCCGGCGGCGAGGAGAAGGGCGAGGGCCGAAGCGGCCCGCAGGATGCGGTTCATGGTCTACCCCTGGAAGGATGGCGAGGCCGTGATCGCAAGGCGGGGCGCCCTTGTCCGGGTCTGATCCCGCCTTGATCTGGGTGTCATCAGACCGTTAAATGCCCGTGCCTGTGAAGCTGTTCGTTTTCGATGATAGCCCTAAGGAAAGCTGATGGCTGACCGCCCGCTCGACCTCGGCCCGGTGCGCGTGTTCGAGGCGGTCGGCCGGCTCGGCAGCCTCACCGCCGCCGCCCATGAGCTGGGGCTGTCGCAGCCGGCGGTCAGCTACACCATCCGCCAGCTGGAACAGCAGCTCGGGACGGCGCTGCTGGCGCGCGGCCCCCGCGGCAGCACCCTGTCGGCGGCCGGCGAGGTGCTGCACCGGGCCGCCGCCACCGCGGTCGCCGAGATCGACGCGGCGACCCGCAGCCTGCGCCGCATGAGCCGGCGGCCGGTCGTCCGGCTCTTCACCGACTATGGCTTCGCCTCGTTCTGGATGATGCCGCGCGTCGCCCGGTTCCGGCTGGTCCGCCCCGAGACCGACGTCCACCTCATCGCCTCGGCGGCGGCGGACCCGGGCATGGACGAGGCGGAGGACGTGGCGGTGCTGTTCGGCACCCGCCGCGATTTCCCGCCCGAGGCGGTCCAGCTCATCGAGGAACGGGTGTTTCCCGTCTGCAGCCCCGGCTTTGCCGCGCGCCATGGGCTCGGCGCGCATCCCGAACGGCTCGGCCGGCTGCCGCTGCTGCACCTCGACAGCACCCCGGAGCCGCGCTGGTTCGGCTGGAGCGACTGGTTCGGGGTGATGGGCATCGAGCGCGGGCCGAGCCCGAGCGACCTCAGCCTCAACACCTATGGCCTGGTGGTGCAGGCGGCGATGGCCGACCAGGGCATCGCGCTCGGCTGGGCCGGGCTGATCGACAGCGCCGTCGAGGACGGCACGCTGGTCGTGGTCGGGCCGACGCTGACGCGGCCGGACAGCGGCTACTGGCTGAAGCCCGGCCGCAACCTCTCCCCGCCGGCCCGGGACCTGATCGCGTGGATCCTCGATGAGGCCCGCGGCGAGGCCGGGGTGCCGGCGAGCGCGCCCCTTCCGTGAGCGGGGGCCAGCGCCCGGCCGGCTGACGGCCGGCTGTCCGTGGGGGTGGGCGGCGGCGGGCCGCTGGCGGCGGGGGGCGGGCTCGGTCTCACCGGCCGCGGGAGGGCGGAATCGGCCTCATCGTCCGCCTCACCGCACCGACCGCACCGTGCCGGCGACCCGCGCGGGCCGCGGGATTCACACCGCGCCCGGGCGGAGAGGCGGCCACCGCCACCCCCGATGAAGGCGGCCATCGACAAGCCGGCGGCGGGAAATTATCTATAAAACATGGCAAGCAAACCCGAAGACACCCTCGCCCTGCGTATCAGCCGCGTCCTGGCCGAGCGGATCATCGCCGGCACGCTCGAACCCGGCACGCGGCTGCGGCAGGACCACATCGCCGAGGAATTCGGCGCGAGCCACGTGCCGGTGCGCGAGGCGTTCCGCCGGCTGGAGGCGCAGGGGCTGGCGGTCAGCGAGCCGCGACGGGGGGTGCGCGTCGCCGCCTTCGACATCTCCGAGGTGCGGGAAGTGGCGGAAATGCGCGCGGCGCTCGAGGTTCTGGCGCTGCGCCACGCCGCCCCGCACCTCACCCCGTCGGTGCTGGAGGCGGCGGAAGAGGCCACCCGCGCCGGCGATGAATCCCGCGACGTGCGAAGCTGGGAGGACGCCAATCGACGCTTCCACCGGCTCATCCTCACGCCCTGCGGCATGCCGCGGCTGCTCGCCACCATCGACGACCTCCACGCCGCCAGCGCCCGCTTCCTGTTCGCGGCCTGGCGCTCGGACTGGGAAGCCCGCACCGACCATGACCACCGCGCCATCCTCGCCGCGCTGCGCCGGGGGCAGGTCGACCTCGCCGCGACGAGATTGGCGGGCCATGTCCAGTGGATCGGCCGGCGGCCGGTGGCGACGGCGGGCGGGACGCCGAGGGAGGCGTTCGCCATCGTCGGCTGATTATCGATCGGAGGCTTGCCTTCCGGGAGCGCTCATGGATTCATTGTAGATAGATTCTTATTTTATCTATAATTTGGAGTCCGCTGATGATACCCGCCCCCAGCCTTGCCCGCCCGCGCACCGCCACCTTCGCCCGCCAGAGCCTCACCGCCCTCGCCGGCGTCGCCCTGATAACCCTGTGCGCCAAGATCCACATACCGTTTTGGCCGGTGCCGATGACCCTGCACACGCTGGCGGTGATGGCGATCGCCCTCGCCTGCGGCCCCCGCCTCGCCACGCTGACCTTCCTCGCCTATCTCGGCGCCGGCGCGGTCGGGCTGCCGGTCTTCTCCGGCACGCCCGAGCGCGGCATCGGCCTCGCCTATATGGTGGGACCGACCGGTGGCTATCTCGCCGGCTATCTCGTTGGAATCTGGCTGGCGGCCCGGCTCGCCTTCGGCCGCGGCGCGCTGGCGCGGATCGGCGCGATGCTGGCCGGCCTCGCCGTCACCTACGCGCTCGGCCTGCCATGGCTCGGCCTCTACGTCCCGGCCGACCAGATCCTGCCGCTCGGCTTCACCCCCTTCATTCTCGGCGACCTCCTCACCATCCTTCTCGTCGCGGCCGGCGCGGCCTTCGTTCCGGACCGCCTGATCGGGCGGGTCGGCTCGTGACCGGCGCCGCCATCGGCACGGCGGCCGCGCGCCACGACTGGACGGAGGAGGAAGCCCGCGCCCTCCACGACCTCCCGCTCCCCGAACTGCTGTTTCGCGCGCAGAGCGTTCACCGCCGGCATTTCGACCCGTGCGAGATCGAAGCCGCCACGCTGCTCAGCATCAAGACCGGCGGTTGCCCGGAGGATTGCGGCTACTGCTCGCAGAGCGCGCATCACCGCACCGGCGTCCCCGCCAGCAAGCTGATGGATACCGAGGCGGTGCTGGCCGCGGCGCGGCAGGCCAAGGCCGGCGGGGCGACCCGGTTCTGCATGGGCGCGGCCTGGCGCGGACCGAAGGACCGCGATCTCGACCAGGTCTGCGCCATGATCGAGGGCGTGCGCGCCCTCGGGCTGGAAAGCTGCGCGACACTCGGCCTGCTCACCCACGCCCAGGCCCGCCGCCTCGGCGCCGCGGGGCTCGACTACTACAACCACAACATCGACACCTCGCCCGCCTTCTACCCCCGCATCGTCACCACCCGGACGCTGCAGGACCGGCTGGAGACGCTCGACCATGTCCGAACCGCGGGCATCAAGGTGTGCTGCGGCGGCATCCTCGGCATGGGCGAGACGCCGGCTGACCGCATCGGCCTGCTGGTCACGCTCGCGCGGCTGCGCCCCCACCCCGAAAGCGTGCCGCTGAACCTGTGGAACCCGATTCCCGGCACCCCGGTGATGGAAAGCGCGGCGGCGGTGGACGCCATCGCCTTTGTCCGGCTGGTGGCGCTGGCGCGCCTGCTGATGCCGGGTAGCGTGGTGCGGCTGTCCGCCGGGCGCGACCGGCTGACCGACGAAGCGCAGGCGCTGGCGTTTCTTGCCGGCGCCAATTCGATCTTCACCGGCGACCGGCTGCTCACCACCGGCAATCCCGGGCGGGAGGCGGACGCCGCGCTGCTCGCCCGGCTCGGCCTCGCCATCGCCGCCCGGCCCCCCGCCCCGGCGGCCGTGGAGGCCGTGTCGTGAACCGGCCGGCGCCAGCCGCCGCTCCAGCGCGGCCGGCGGGCCTGCGCCTCGTCGTCACCGGCACCGATACCGATGTCGGCAAGACCGTGTTCGCCGCCGGCCTCGCCGCCCTGCTCGGCGCGGCCTATTGGAAGCCGGTGCAGGCCGGCCTCTCCGGCGAGACCGACAGCGAGACGGTCGCCCGGCTCGGCGGGCTGCCCGCGACGCGCCTAATCCCGGAGGTCTATCGCCTCGCGACCCCGGCCTCGCCCCACCGCGCCGCGCGGCTCGACGGCATCACCATCGACGCCGCCCGGCTGGCGCCGCCGGAGGGGGTGGGAAACCTCGTCATCGAAGGCGCAGGCGGCCTGATGGTGCCGCTTGAGGGGACGACCACCTTTCTCGACGTCTTCGCCCGCTGGGGCCTGCCGGTCGTGCTGTGCGCCCGCACCCGGCTGGGCACCATCAACCACAGCCTGCTCTCGGTGGCGGCGCTGCGGCAGCGCGGGGTGCCGCTGCTTGGCATCGCGTTCATCGGCGCGCCGGAGCCGGAAACGGAGGAAACCATCATCTCGCTCAGTGGCGTCCGGCGGCTTGGCCGGCTGCCGCTGCTCACCACGCTGGAGGCGGGAACGCTGCGCGCCGCGATGGCCGAAGCCTTCCGCATCGAGGATTTCGGCGCCCCGCCGGCATGAGCCTCATTTCGCCGCGGCGCGGCGGCGGGTCGCGAGCACGTTGCGGATCGAAAAGCTGGAGTGGATGCGCAGAACGCCCGGCAGGGTGGAGAGAATCTCGGTGTGGATGCGCTCGAACTCGGCGGCGTTCTCCACCTCCACCCGCAGCAGATAGTCGGAGCCACCGGTCATGAGGTAGCACTCCTGGATCTCGGGGTGCCGCCGCACCGCGGCCTCGAAGCGGTTGAGGTAATCCTCGGTCTGCCGTTCCAGCGTGATGTTGATGATCACCGCCATCGCCGCCTCGCGCGCGGAATGGTCGACCAGCGCGGTATAGCCGCGGATCACCCCGGCATGTTCCATGAGGCGGATGCGGCGCAGGCACGCGGAAGGCGACAGCCCGACCTCGCTGGCGAGGCTGGCATTGCTCATGCGCGCGTTGAGCCGCAGCAGACGCAGGATGTTGCGGTCGATGGCATCAAGCCCGGCCATGATCGTTCCTTCGAGAAAACCGCATAATGTTTCAGTTATTGTCCTCTTTTGACATGATCGCAGATTTTTGCATCAGCTATTGCGCGATCCTTGCGCTACGCTGGTGTCATGATGCCCCGCGCGCGGCGGGCGCCTTTTGCGGTGGTTCAGGAGAGTGCACGCATGTACGCGGACGTTTCCGAACGGGTCGAGGACGCGACGGCGCCCGGCATCCTCACCGTCGATCTCGGCGCCCTCACCCGGAATTATCTGGCTCTGGCCGCGCGCCTCGCCCCGGCCCGGGCCGCGGCGGTGGTGAAGGCGGATGCCTATGGCCTCGGCGCCCGCCAGGTTGCGCCGGCGCTCTACACGGCGGGCTGCCGCGACTTCTTCGTCGCCCAGTTCGCGGAAGCGCTGGCGCTGCGGCCGGTGCTGGGAAACGACGCCCGGCTTTATGTGCTGAACGGCCTGCTGCCCGGCGCGGAATCCGCCTGCGCGGCGCACGGCATCGTTCCCGTCCTCAACGGGCTGGAGCAGGTGGCGAACTGGTCCGCGACCGCGCAGCGCCTTGGCCGGAGGCTGCCGGCAGCGCTCCAGCTCGACAGCGGCATGTGCCGGCTCGGGCTCGCCCCGGAGGACGTGGAGCAGCTGCGCGCCGCACCGCAGAGGCTGGATGGCGTCGACCTGCTCTTCGTGATGAGCCATCTCGCCTGCGCCGACGAGCCGGCTAGCGCCCAGAACGGCGAACAGCTCGCCACCTTCCGGCGGCTCGCGGCGAGCTTTCCCGGGGCGGAGCTGTGCTTCGCCAATTCCGGCGGCGTCTTTCTCGGCCCGGACTATCATGCCGGGCTGGCCCGGCCGGGCATCGCGCTCTATGGCGGCGCGCCGACATCGGGCGTCGCCAACCCCATGGCGCCAGTCGTTAGGCTCGACGTGCGCGTGGTGCAGACCCGCACCGTGCCGGCTGGGGCGCATGTCGGCTATGGCGGCGCCTATGTGACAGACCGCGAGACCCGCCTCGCCACCCTCGCCGCCGGCTATGCCGACGGGTTGCCGCGCCACCTCGGCGACCGCGGCGCCGCCTGGTTCGGCGGAACCCGGCTGCCGATCGTCGGGCGCGTCTCGATGGACAGCCTGACGATCGACATCTCCGCCCTGCCGCCGGAGACGCTGAAGCTCGGCAGCCTCGTCGAGATCGTCGGGCCGCACCAGACGCTCGAGGACATCGCCGCCGCAGCGGGTACCATCGCCTATGAGATACTGACCCGTCTCGGCCACCGCTACCGCCGCGACTACCGCTGACCCCGACCGGAGCCTAGCCCCATGAGAATCGTGATCCTCGGTGCCGGCGTCGTCGGCGTCACCTCCGCCTACTACCTCGCCCGCGCCGGCCACGATGTCACGGTGGTGGACCGCCAGCCCGGGCCGGCGCTGGAAACCAGCTACGCCAATGCCGGCGAAATCTCGCCCGGCTACGCCTCGCCCTGGGCGGCGCCCGGCATTCCGGTGAAGGCGGTGAAGTGGATGTTCATGAAGCATGCACCGCTGGTCATCCGCCCGACCTTCGACCCGGCGACGCTGCGCTGGCTGGCCGGCCTGCTGCGCAACTGCACCGCGGCGCGCTACGCCGTGAACAAGGGGCGCATGGTGCGGCTCGCCGAATACAGCCGCGACTGTCTCGTCGCGCTGCGGGCGGAGACCGGCATCAGCTATGACCACCGCACCCAGGGCACGCTCCAGCTCTTCCGCAAGCAGGCCCAGCTCGACGCCATCGGCAAGGATGTCGAGGTGTTGCGCGCCGACGGCGTGCCGTTCGAGGTGCTCGATGCCGCCGGCTGCATCGCTGCCGAGCCCGGACTCGCTGGGGCCCGCGACCGGATCGTCGGCGGGCTGCGCCTGCCGGGCGACGAAACCGGCGACTGCTTCAAGTTCACCAATGCCCTGCACCGGATGTGCGAACAGCTCGGCGTCACCTTCCGCTTCAATACCGGCATCCGCGGGCTGCGCCAGCAGGGCGACCGGGTGGTGGCGGTGGAAACGACGGCCGGCGCGCTCACCGCCGATGTCTTCGTTGCCGCCCTGGGCAGCTATGCCCCGGCGCTGCTGCGCCCGCTCGGGCTCGACCTGCCGGTCTATCCCGTCAAGGGCTATTCCATCACCGTGCCGATCGTCGACGAGAGCCGGGCGCCGGTTTCGACGGTGCTGGACGAAACCTACAAGATTGCCATCACCCGGCTCGGCGACCGCATCCGGGTCGGCGGCATGGCCGAGATCGCCCGCTTCCAGCTCGACCTGCCGCCGGCCCGCCAGGCGACGCTGGAGCATTCGGTCGAGGACCTGTTCGGCGGCGCCGGCGACCAGACCCAGGCCACCTTCTGGACCGGGCTGCGCCCGATGACGCCGGACAGCACGCCGGTGATCGGCAAGACCCGGATCGGCAATCTCTTCATCAATGGCGGCCATGGCACGCTGGGCTGGACCATGGCCTGCGGCTCGGGCCGCGTGCTGGCCGACCTCGTCAGCGGCCGCCAGCCCGACATCGAGACCGCGGACCTCGCGCTGTCGCGCTATGGCTGACCCCCGACGCCGGGGCGCCCATTGCGGGTGGCCCGGCGCTCCGCCACCGACAGCGTGACAGGACGGCCCGCGGAGCCCCCCTTCGCGGGCCGTCTCCGCATCCGGATGTACCGTCCGCGCTGGCCGCGCTCCAACATTTACATTCCGGGCGAGGAACGTCGGGAAGGCGGCCTGCGCTTGTCAGCACTCGTTAACTGGTATAATGACCATATCAATAGATGAGCGAACCAACCAGGTTCGCCGCTTCGGGAAACCCATGGAGGCCGGACCTTGAGCCGGAGGCGCCTGCCTCGCGGCCGCGGGACGCCCCATGAGCAACGCACGGGACTGCGCATGGGCGACGCCAGCCGGATCGAGGCCGACTACCTGATCGAGACCGCCTACGACCCCCGCCTCGCCGCGGAAGCCATGGCGGGCGAACAATCGAGCGGCACCTTCGTTGCCATTCCCGGCGAGACGCCGGAACTGAAGGAGCGTTCCGCGGCCCGGATCGAGGCGCTGGAGCTCCTTGAGGAGGTCGACGCGCCCTCCCTGCCCGGCGCCGGCCGGCCGAAGGGCGAGCCCACGATCCGCCGCGCCCGTGTCACCCTGTCCTGGCCGCTCGACAACCTCGGCCCCTCGCTGCCCAACCTGATGGCGACGGTCGCCGGCAACCTGTTCGAGCTGAAGCAGTTCTCGGGCCTGCGGCTGCTCGATATCCGGCTGCCCGCGATCTTCGGGCAAACCTATGGCGGGCCGAAATTCGGCATTGCCGGCACCCGCCGCCTCGCCGGCGTGGAGCGCCAGCCGCTGATCGGCACCATCGTCAAGCCGAGCGTCGGGTTCGGGCCGGAGCAGACCGCCGACCTTGCCCGGCTGCTGTGCGAGGCCGGCATCGACTTCATCAAGGATGACGAGCTCCAGTCCGACGGACCGCACTGCCCGTTCGAGGCGCGGGTGCGCGCGGTGATGCGGGTCATCAACGACCACGCCGACCGCACCGGCAAGAAGGTGATGTTCGCCTTCAACCTCACCGGCGAGATCGACCAGATGCGCCGCCGCCACGACCTCGTGCTGGAACAGGGCGGCACCTGCGTCATGGCGAGCCTGAACTCGGTCGGGCTCGTGGGCATGATCGAGCTGGGCCGCTTCAGCGAACTGCCGATCCACGCCCACCGCAACGGCTGGGGCTATCTCTCCCGTGCACCGATGCTCGGCTGGTCCTATGTCGCCTGGCAGAAGATCTGGCGGCTGGCCGGCGCCGACCACATGCACGTCAACGGGCTCTCCAACAAGTTCTCGGAAGCCGACGACAGCGTCATCGCCTCGGCGCGGGCGTGCCTCACGCCGATGTTCGAGGAAAAGCCCTGCATCGCCATGCCGGTCTTCTCGTCCGGCCAGTCCGCCCGCCAGGCGCCGGGCACCTATGCCGCGCTCGGCACGGCGGACCTCATCTTTGCGGCGGGCGGCGGCATCATGGCCCATCCCGACGGACCGGCGGCGGGCGTCGCCAGCCTGCGCGAGGCCTGGGACGCGGCGATGGCCCATGTCCCGCTGGCCGACTACGCGAAGGACCATGCCGCTCTTGCCCGGGCGCTGGAGACCTATGCGGCATGACCGGCCCGCACCAGCCCCACGGCCGCGACGCCACGACGCCGGGCCTGCCGGCGGGGCCGCTGGTCGCCTTCTATGGCGACGACTACACCGGCTCCTCCGCGGTCATGGAGGTGCTGAGCTTCGCCGGGGTGCCGACGGTGCTGTTCCTCGGCACACCCACACCTGAACGCCTCGCCCGGTTCCGCGACATGCGCGCGGTCGGCATCGCCGGCATCGCTCGCTCGCAGCCGCCGGAATGGATGGACGAACACCTGCCGCCGGTCTTCATGCGGCTCGCCGCGCTGGAAGCGCCGATCAGCCACTACAAGATCTGCTCGACCTTCGATTCCGCTCCGCATGTCGGCTCGATCGGCCGGGCCGCCGAACGGGCTGAGCCCATTCTGGGCGGCGCGTGGCATCCCATGGTGGTGGGCGCGCCCGCGCTCGCCCGCTACCAGGCGTTCGGCACGCTGTTCGCCGGTATCGCCGGCACCGGCTATCGGCTGGATCGCCACCCCGTCATGTCCCGCCATCCTGTGACACCGATGGACGAGGCGGATGTGCGGGTTCATCTCGCCCGCCAGACCGCGCTGCCGATCGGGCTCGTCGATTTCGTGGCCATGAAGGGCGGCATGGGCGACGCCCGGCTGGCCGCCGAGCGCGCGGCCGGGGCGCGGATCATCGCGCTCGACGTGCTTGACGAGGAGACGCTGGCGGAAGCCGGACGGCTCATCTGGCAGCACCGCGGCGACCGCCTGTTCGCCATCGGCTCCCAGGGCGTCGAATATGCGCTGGTCGCCCACTGGCGCGAGGCCGGCCTTCTCGGCGAGGTCGCCGCTTCCGTGCTGCCGCCCGCCCGCGGCCCTGTCGCGGTCGTCTCCGGCTCGTGCTCGCCGATCACCGCCGGCCAGATCGGCCACGCGCTGGAACGGGGCTTCGCCGGCATCCGGCTGGAGGCCACCCGTGCCGTCGACGCGGCGGCATGGCGGGCGGAGATCGGGCGCGGCGCGGCGCAGGCGCTCGCCGCGCTGGGCGAAGGGCGCGACCCGCTCATCTTCACCGCCAGCGGGCCGGACGACCCGGCGGTTCCGGCGCTCAGCGAGGCCATCGCGGCGGCGGGGGCCAACGCCGGAACGGTCAATGCCCGGATCGGCGATGGCCTCGGCCGGGTGCTCGACGAGGTGGTGCGCCGCGGCGGCCTCACGCGCGCAGTGATTTCCGGCGGCGACACTTCGGGCCATGCCGGCATGGCGCTCGGCATCTACGCCGTGACCGCGCTGGCGCCGCTCGCGGCCGGCGCGCCGCTCTGCCGCGCCTATGCCGACGACGGCCATGACGGGCTCGAGATCGCGTTCAAGGGCGGCCAGATGGGCCTGCCGGACTTCTTCTGCGCCGCCAGGGGCGGCGCCACCAACCACGGACCAAAGGGAGAGTGCCTCACATGAAGAAGATCGCTTTGCTGGGGGCCGGCGGCAAGATGGGCGTTCGGCTCGCCACCAACCTCCAGGGCTCGCCCTATGAGGTCATGCATGTCGAGCCCACGCCGGAAGGCCGCGCCCGGCTGAAGGACAGGACCGGGATCGACTGCGTCGACGGCGACAACGCCCTCGCCGACGCCGATGCCGTGCTCATGGCCGTGCCCGACCGGCTCATCGGCAAGATCGCCCACACCTTCATCGAGAAGGTGAAGCCCGGCACCGCCATCATCATGCTCGACGCCGCCGCCCCCCACGCCGGCGAGCTGCCGAAGCGCGACGACGTCACCTATTTCGTGACGCATCCCTGCCATCCCCCGATCTTCAACGACGAGGTGACGGAAGAGGCCAAGAAGGATTTCTTCGGCGGCGTCCACGCCAAGCAGCACATCGTCTGCGCGCTGATGCAGGGGCCGGACGAGCATTATGCCGCCTGCGAGCAGATCGCCCGCACCATCTACAAGCCCGTGATGCGCGCCCATCGCGTCACCGTCGAGCACATCGCGATCATGGAACCGGCGCTGTCCGAGACGATCGGCGCCACGCTGTGCCTCGCCCTGCGCGAGGCCACCGACGAGGCGGTGCGCCGCGGCGTGCCGCGGCAGGCGGCGACCGATTTCCTGCTCGGCCACCTCACCATCGAGCTGGCCATCGCCTTCGAGATCTTCCCGGAGGGGAAATTCTCCGACGGCGCGCTCTACGCCATCGAGCAGGCCCGCCCGCAGATCTTCCGGGAGGGCTGGCTGGAGCGCATCTTCGACCCCAAGGCCGTGCAGCGCTCGGTCGAGGAAATCTGCAATCCCCCGAAGGCCGCCTGAGGGACCGGGGGAGCGGCTCACGCTCCCCCGCCCGCTTTGCCAACCCGCGCCGAAGATCCCCAAGGGACGCGCGCCCCCACACGAGGAAACGTCGATGCGCTTTCACATTCCCGGGCGGCTGCCGGCCGCCCTTCTTGCCATGTCCGTCATCTTCCCTAACGTCAGCCCTGCAGCCGACGTGCAGGAGCGGACCCTGAAGTTCGGCTACAGCACCTTCGAGGCGCACCCGCTCGGCCAGGGCGCCAACAAGTTCGTCGCGCTCGTCAGCGAGAAGAGCGACGGCAAGATCAAGATGAAGGTCTACCCCGCGACCCAGCTCGGCTCGGAGACCCAGACCATCTCGGCGACGCAGGGCGGCGTGCAGGACCTCGTGGGGACGTCCACCGCCCCGCTGGTCGGCCTGGTGAAGGAATACGCCATTTTCGACCTGCCCTTCCTGCTGAGCAACGAGAAGCAGGCGGACGCGCTGGTGGACGGGCCGGTCGGGCAGGAGCTTCTGGCCAAGCTGCAGGCGAAGAACCTCGTCGGCCTGTGCTTCTTCGAGAACGGCTTCCGCCACGTGACCAACAGCAAGCACCCCATCGCCGGGGCGGGCGACCTGTCGGGGCTCAAGATCCGGGTGATGCAGAACCCGGTCTATATCGACGCCTTCCGCACGCTTGGCGCCAATGCCGTGCCCATGCCCTGGCCGGAGGTCTACACCGCGCTGGAATCGGGCGCGATCGACGCCCAGGAGAACCCGTTCGGCATCATCTATGTGAACAAGCTCAACGAGGTTCAGAAATATGTCAGCGTGACCAAGCACGCCTATTCGCCCTGGGCGGTCATGATGAGCAAGAAGCTGTGGGACAAGCTCTCCGCCGACGAGCAGAAGATCTTCGTCGATTCCTGCAATGAGGCGAAGGCGTATCAGCGGCAGGTCAGCCGCGCCGAGGACGCCAAGATCGTCGCCGAGCTCAAGGCCCGCGGCATGCAGATCAACGAGCTGACCCCCGCGGAACTGGCGGACCTCAAGGCACGGATGCAGCCGGTGGTCGACAAGTACAGCGAAACCGTCGGCCCCGAGCTGGTGAAGCAGGCGCAGGCCTCGATCGCGGCGAGCCCGTGACGGAACGGGCCGGCCGTCCCCGCCTGGACGGCCGGCTCTCCGCCGCCTGCGACCTCGATGCGACGCATCCGAGACCTGCCCCTTCCCTGCCCCTTCCCCGGTGGAGACGCCCATGACCCGGCTGGTGGACGCCTATTTCGCCCTGCTGAAGCTCCTCATCGCCCTCCTGCTCGCCGGCATGGTGGTGCTGGTGTTCGGCAATGTCGTGCTGCGCTACGGCTTCAACTCGGGCATCACCCTTTCCGAGGAGGTGTCGCGCTGGATGTTTGTGTGGCTCACCTTTCTCGGCGCCATCGTGGCGCTGCGGGAGCGGGGCCATCTCGGCGTCGATTCGCTGGTGCGCCGGCTGCCGCTGCCGGGACGCAAGCTCTGCTTCGTCGCCAGCCAGGGCCTCATGCTCTACGCCACGGTGCTGCTGACGATCGGAAGCTGGCAGCAGTCGCTCATTAACTGGGACGTGGTGGCGCCGGCCTCCGGCTTGTCCGTGGCGGTGTTCTACGGGGTCGGGCTGGTCTTCGGCGCCTCCACCATCCCGATCCTGCTCGCCGGGCTGTTCCGGGTCCTGACCGGGCGGGCCGAGGAGGCCGAACTGGTCGCGGTGCGGGAATCCGAGGAGGAAGACGTCGACGAGGTGCAGCGTCGCCATCTCGCCGCGCAGGCCCGCCCCGCCCCTCAGGCCGGAGGCGCGCTGTGACCCTTCTCGTTTTCACCGGCGCCCTTCTCGGCTCGATGGCGATCGGCATGCCCATCGCCTTCGCCCTGCTGCTGTCGGGCGTGGCGCTGATGCACGCGCTCGACATCTTCGACCCCCAGATCATTGCGCAGAACGTCATCAACGGCGCCGATTCCTTCCCGCTGATGGCGGTGCCGTTCTTCATGCTCGCGGGCGAGCTGATGAACACGGGCGGGCTGTCGAAGCGCATCGTCGCCGTCGCCCTCGCCGCGGTGGGCCATGTGAAGGGCGGGCTCGGCTATGTCGCCATTCTCGCCGCCTGCGTGATCTCGGCGCTGTCGGGCTCGGCGGTCGCGGATGCCGCCGCGCTCTCCGCCCTGCTGGTGCCGATGATGGTCAAGGCCGGGCACGGCAAGGCGCGCTCGGCGGGCCTCATCGCCGCCTCCAGCGTCATCGGGCCCATCATCCCGCCCAGCATCGGCTTCGTCATCTTCGGCGTGATCGGCGCCCAAGCTGTTCCTCGCCGGTCTGGTGCCCGGCCTGCTCATCGGCCTCGCGCTGGCGGTCGCGTGGTGGTGGGAGGTGCGCAAGGAAGACGTCGTGCCGCCGCCGCGCCGCAGCCGCGGCGAGTTCCTGCGTGCGCTGGTGGATGGCGCCTGGGCGCTCATGCTGCCGGTCATCATCATCGTCGGGCTGAAATTCGGCGTCTTCACGCCCACCGAATCCGCCGTCGTGGCCGCGGTCTACTCGCTGTTCGTCGCAACCTGCGTCTATCGCGAACTGAAGGTGACGGAGCTGTTCGACGTCTTCGTCACCGCGGCGCGGACCACGGCGGTGGTCATGTTCCTGGTCGCGGCGGCGCTGGTGTCGTCGTGGCTCATCACCGTGTCGGACATCGCCGGCGACCTCGTCGCCATGCTGCAGCCGCTGATGGACAGCCCGACCCTGCTGATGCTCGCCATCATGGCGGTGGTCATCATCGTCGGCACGGCGATGGACATGACCCCGACCATTCTGGTGCTGACGCCGGTTCTGATGCCGATCATCAAGGCGGCAGGCATCGATCCCGTCTATTTCGGGGTGCTGTTCATCGTCAACAACTCGATCGGCCTCATCACCCCGCCGGTCGGCACCGTGCTGAACGTGGTGTCGGGGGTGGCCCGCATCAGCATGGAAGACCTCATGAAAGCGGTGACGCCCTTCATGATGGTGCAGTTCGTGGCGCTGCTGCTGATGGTGCTGTTTCCCCAGCTCGTGCTGTGGCCGCTGCGCCTGATGGGGCATTAGGCACGCGGGACGGGTGCATCGCGCCCGCAGCGTGGTATAATGAATGTACCGCAGGGCAGGAGCGCGCGCATGGCCAATGCGTCGGACACCATCATTCGCCGGAAGCTGTCCCACGAGGTGTTCGACCGCCTCAAGACGATGATCACCTCGGGAGAGCTGGGGCCGGGCGACGCCATGCCCTCCGAGCGCGACCTGATGGACCGGTTCGGCGTCGGCCGGCCGGCGATTCGCGAGGCGATGCAGGCACTTGCCAATATCGGGCTGATCACCATCACCCATGGCGAGCGCGCCCGGGTGCAGCAGCTCACGGCGAAGTCGGTGTTCCAGCAGATGGACCTCACCGCCAATATTCTTTTGTCGGCGTCACCCGACAGTCTTGAGCATCTCAAGCAGGCGCGACGCTTCTTCGAGCGCGGCATGGCGCGCGAGGCAGCATTGCGGGCGAGCGCGGAAGATGTGGCGCGGCTGCGGGCGACGCTCGACCAGCAGAGGAAGCATGTCGAGCAGCCGAATCTCTTCATCGCCGCCGATATGCGCTTCCACACCCAGATCGCGGCGATCTCCGGCAACCCGATCTTCGAAGCGGTGAGCGAGGCCATGCTGGGCTGGCTGCGGCAATACCACACCGAGATGCTCACCTGGACCGGACGGGAAAACCTCACTCTGGTCGAGCATGAGCAGCTGCTGGAGCATATCGCGCGGCACGAGCCGGAGCAGGCCGAGGCGGTGATGGTGAAGCACCTCGACCGTTCCAGCGCGCTCTACACCCACGCCGGCTGACCGCGTCAGCCTTCCACCCGCGCGACTGCAAAGGGTTGCAGCACCAACGTTTTTCCGGCGATGTCGACGATCGGCAGGTCGCTGACAGGGGACCCGTCACCCGCGGCGGCCTCCCGGCGCGCGTCCAGCAGCCGGGCGCGGGTGCCGAAGGGCAGCTCCGCCACCTGCTCCTCCGCGGTGAGGTTCGCCAGCAGCAGCACGTCGTCGCCCGCCGCCGTGGCGGCGGCGAAAGCGAGGATGCGGTCCTCGGCGGTGCTGCGGCAGAGCCGCGCCGGCGCGCCCGCCAGCCCCGCCAGAAGCCGGGCCGCATGGGCCGCGGGAAGGGCGGAGAAGCCGTGGCTGGTCGGTGCGGTGGGGTGGATGATGACGCCGAACGGGCCGGTGAGAGCACCGCCCGTGAAGCACTCCACCCCCGCCTCCACCAGCCGGGCGGCATAGCCCACCATCCAGGCCGCGGCGAACAGGCCCTGCTGCCGGGGATCGTCGCGGGTCATCGCCACCCGGTCCCGTCCGGGATTGGGCAGGGTGCGCCCGCCATAGGGGTTCTGCCGCATGCCGATGGTGGAGGGCCCGATGCGGTAGGGCTTGCCGTCCCCGATCATCGCCCGGGTCGAGCGCAGGATGAAGGGCAAGGCCTCCAGCGACTGCATGACGCTGCGATCGTCGGCGTCGTGGACGATGGGGCAGGTGCAGTGGGTGACGTAGTCGAGAAGATGCGCCGGCGGGCGCTTGCGGTTCAGCTCGGTGAAGTAGCTGAACATGCCGCCCCCCAGCCGCAGGCCAGGGAAGGCGGCGCGGGCGGCGGCGTAGACCTCCTCCAGCGGCGGGCAGGCCGGCCAGACGCTGCCGGGCGGGGTGGACTGGCGGTCGACCGCGGGGCTGACGGCGAGAGCGTCGAGCCGCAGCCCGGCCTCCGCCACCGCGCCCGCGATCTCCCTCAGCTCGTCGGCGGGATCCCCGACCCCTGGCACCACGCATTCCAGCACGCAGCCGCCCTCGTGCCGCGCGGCGAGCCGGGCGAAGTCGCGCAGCGCCGCGCGGCCGTGGCCGGCGGTGGGGTCGAAGTGGAACAGCAGCTCCTGCGGGCCGATCCAGCGCAGCGCCTCGGCCGCGGCCAGCGTCGCCGCGGTCTCCTCCGGCGTCACCACCAGGCCGAAGGCGGGAACGCGGCCGGCGGCGGCGCCGGGCTCGAGGCGAACCGCCTGCCGCACCGGCGATGGACCCGCAGCCGGCGTTGGGCCCGTGGCAGGCGTCGGCGGCAGCGCCCCGGCAAGGCTCAGCCGCACCGCCTGCCACACCGGGACCCCGGCCGGCAGCACATAGGGCCAGGGCAGCGCCAGCGGGCGGACATAGGTCTTGTACGAGGCGTCGGACCAGTTGCGCTGGTCCTCCATCTCGAAGGCGTCGCCCTCGAACCGGCAGGTGGCGGAAAGGCCTGGCGCCACCTCATGGGTGATGGCGCGCATTTCCATGAAGGGCTGCAGCGGCGCGATCAGCTCCGGCAGGCGGGCCTGCTCGACCCGGCCGTCGACATGCTCCACCGCCACCGGGCTGCCGGCGAGGCCGACGATGGGGTGCAGCACGGTGAAGCCGCAGCGATTGGTGAGGAAGTCGGTCTCCGGCACCGCCTCCGCCTCGAAGGAGAGGCGGCCTTCGGCGTGCGCCTCGATCCGCGCGGCATAGGCCAGCCGCTCGCCGCCATGGCCTTCGCAGCGGGCGCGATAGCTCACGCTGAAGCCGTCGCGGCGCTCGTCGATCGTCAGGCGCTCGATGACCGGGGCATAGGTGCCCCAATCCTTGTCCCGCACCACGAAGGAGACGGCCCGCAGCACCTCCCGCCCGGCCACGCGGATGTTGCGGAGCTGGCCTTCTAGCAGTTCGGCCGTCAGCGCGCCGGCGGCGAGGCGGCGCGGCGGCGGCACGGGCGCCTCCGTGCCGTAGAGCCGGAGGCGATGGGCCCTCTCCGCCGCCGGCAGCGGCACCACGGCGGATGGGCGGGTGGAGGCACCGGCTTCCGACATCGGCTCAGCTCCCGGTCGCGGCGGCGGCGGAGGGTGCGGAAGGCGGCGCCGCTGCGCCCTTGCGCCGGCGCACCGCGCGCCCGCCCGCCAGCGCCAGCACGGCGATGACGACGAAGCCCTGCACGATGTCCTGCGTGCCCGCGGGCAGGCCGGCGATCTGCATGGTGGTGACGATGAGCACCAGCAGCAGCGCGCCGAACAGCGTGCCGAGCGCGGTGGAGGCGCCGCCGAAGATGAGCGAGCCGCCCAGCACCACCGCCCCGAGCGACTGGAGCAGATAGGGCGTTCCCATTTCCAGGAAGGCACCGCCGACATAGGCGCCGAGCAGGGTGCCGGTGAGCGCGGCGAGGCAGGACGAGGCGAGGAAGGCGGAGGCGACGACGCGCCCGGTGCGGATGCCCGCCAGCGCGGCGGCCCGCTCGTTCTGCCCCACCGCCGAGAGCTGCCGGCCATAGACGCTGCGCTGCAGCAGCAGCCCCATGGCCGCCACCGCCGCCAGCGCCACCAGCAGCATGACCGGGAAGCCGCCGATGCGCCCCGCCGCCACCAGCTTCAGCAGCGGGCTCACGGTGAAGCCGGCGGCGAAGCGGTTGGCGATCAGCGTGCCGGTGGCGAGGACATAGCCGGTCGCCAGCGTCGCGATGATGGCGGGGATGCGGAACACCACCACCAGCAGCGCGTTCACCGCGCCGGTCACGGCGCCGATGCCGAGCACGGCGGCGAGCGCCAGCGGCAATCGCGCATCCTGCCCGGCGGTGACGATGATGCTGGCATAGGCGCTCAGCGTCAGCACGCTGGCGATCGACAGGTCGATATTGCCGCGTCCCGTGGTCACCACCAGCATCTGGCCGAGCGCGACCACGGTGAGGAAGCTCGCCGAGACGGCGACGCCGGAGAGCGAATGCAGGCTGAAGCGCCCGGTGGCGACGGAAAGCACCGCCCACAGCGTCAGCACGCCGAGGGCCGACCAGACCCAGCGGTTGCGCTCCAGCCAGTCGCGCAGGGTGGTGGGGTTGTGCGCGCTCATCGGTGGGCTCCCCGGCGGTCCGCCAGCGCCCGCAGCACCAGCATGGCAAGCAGCAGGCATCCCTGCACGGCGGCATTGTAGTCGGTGCTGACGTCGAGCGCGCCCAGCAGCGCGCCGACCAGCGCCAGAGTGAGCGCGCCGGCGACCACGCCGAGTGGCGACACCAGGCCCCCGATCAGCGCGCAGCCGCCCATCACCACCGCCGCGACGCTGATGAGGGTGAAGGGCCCGCCGGCATTGATGTCGCTGGCGGTGTTGATGGCGGTGAGCGCCAGCCCCGCCGCCATCGCGAACAGGCTGGCGACGAGATAGCGGATGACGGCATAGCGCAGCGGCGACCAGCCGCCGATGGTCATCGCCGCCGCGTTGTTGCCGAAGCCGCGCAGCACCACGCCGAGCGGCGAGCGATCGACCGCCAGCGCGGCGAGGCCGGCGACCCCGATGAGCAGCAGCGTCGCGGGCACGCCGAAAAGGCTCCAGCCGAAGGCGGCGGTGAGCCATTCCGGGCTCGCCCCGCCGGGCGTGGGCTGCAGCGTGTAGCCGAGCCCGACCCAGATGAAGGAGGCGCCGAGCGTCACCACGATGGCCGGTATGCGGCGAAGCTGGATGGTCGCCCCGATCAGCCCATAGGCCGCCACCCCGCCGAGCAGGGCGAGGATGCCGAGCCACGGCGTCTCCACCAGCAGGGTGGCGCTCACGACATTGACGAGGCCGGCGAAGGCGCCGACGCCGAGGTCGATCTCGCTGCCGCCGACCACGAACATCTGCGCCAGCGCCACCAGCACCAGCGCGATGGCCGGCCCCAGCAGCAGCTCCAGCCCGAACAGCGAGACCGTCATCGGGTTGACGCTCGCCATCAGCGCGAACACCGCGGCGAGGCTGGCGAAGGGCGCGAGGTCGACCAGCAGGTCGCCCAGCCCGCGCTGGCCGGCGGTGCCGCCGCGCTCCCCCGCGCCGGCCCCGGCACAGGGGGCGGCGCCGCGGGCCGGCGCGGGGGTCGGCGGCCCCACCCCGTCGCGCCCGCCGGAGAACACCAGCACCCGGTCGCATTCCAGGAACTCGATGTCCTCGGTCGAATGCCACACCACGAGGCGGCCGGGCCGGCCGGCCTCGCCGCGCACGATCTGGCCGACCAGGGCGTAGAAATCCTCCTTCGCCGCGACATCCACCCCGCGGGTGGGGTCGTCGAACAAAATGGTGCCAGCCTCGCCGACCAGGGCGCGGGCGACCAGCGCCTTCTGCTGGTTGCCGCCGGACAGGTCGAGAATGGGGGAATCGAAACGGTCGGGGTCGAGCTTCAGCCGCTCGGCGGCACGGCGGGCCGCGGCGCGCTCCTCCCGCTCCGAGACGAGGCCGAGGGGAGCGCGGTCCTGCAACCGGCCGAGCGCGATGTTGCCGAGCACGCTCCAGAGCGGGAACACGCCTTCCTTCTGCCGGTCGCCGGACACGAAGCTCGCCGCCCCCGCGCGGGACACGCCCGTGCCGGGCCGGCCGACCAGCCGGTGCAGGAGATCGCGCTGGCCGGAGCCTTCCAGCCCGGCGAGGCCGACGACCTCGCCCGCGCGCAGCACCACGTCGCGGCCGAGCGGGGCGGTGAGCGCGCCCGACAGCCGCACCCGCTCCGGCGCCTCGGCGGGAAGCGTGGCGCGGCCGGCGCGGCGGCTGCGCATGGCGCCCTCGGTGGGCCCGCCCATGGCGTTCACCAGCGCGGCGACGCTCGCCTCCCGGGCCGGGCCGGTCCAGGCCGGGCGGCCATTGCGCAGCACCAGGACGCGGTGGGCGATGTCCACCACCTCCTGCAGCTTGTGGCTGATGAAGATGAAGGAGAGCCCGCGCGCCGCCCGGGCCTGGATGAAGGCGCGCATGACATCGTCGACCGGCGCGTCGCGCTCGAAAATAATGGCCGCGAGACGGCTCGTATGTGCGGCTTCCGCAATGCCCATGGCCTCTGCTATTACAGGATCATGGGC
>CAZIXP010000026.1:15512-38389 GCA_964543245.1 uncultured Starkeya sp. | reverse complement strand
ACGCACATCCCCGGCCGCTCGCGGCGCGGGGCTTTTGGCGCAGGAGGCGGGCGGGGTCGCGCGGGGTGACGATGCGGACGCGCTGGGTTCGGCCGTCGGGGTGCGGAGATGCACGGGACGACGACGTGCGGAGACGGCCGGTTCAGCCGGTGGGCGGCTGTGCGCGGGTCGGCGAATGCCGGGATGCGTGGGGTGCGTGTGCGGACGCGTGGGGAATCGAAGGAAAGATGAGCCGGGTTCGGCGGGGGTGCCGAAACCCGGCCTCTCGCTACGCCGGTTCCCCCGCGACGGACACCCTGCCGCACCGACCTGGCGGTCCCTCCCGCGCGGGAGGCGAACCGTCCGCACCTGTCCCGCACGACCTTCACCGGCGAAAGGACCAACGCACGCCCCCGCCCCGAAACCGCGCGGGCCTCTCGGGCAGGAGGCGGAGGGTTGCGCGGGTGGACAGGCGGCGGGGATGCGCAGGACGGCGCAGGGCGCCTGCGTCGCCGGGCCGTGACAGGCGTGCGTCTGCGCGACGAAGGGCGGATGAGCTGGCGGGAGTTGCGCAGGCGCCGGCTTCGGCCGGTTCGGCCTCTCTGGCGAAGCCTGCTCTCGGCGACGAATGTCCCGCGGCCCGGAATTTCCATCCGAAACCCGGATGGCTGCAAACCGCGAGGCGGGGTGGATGGACCTGCCCGCTCATGGCCCGCCAACGGTGGGGCCAGCCTTGCCGCCGGCCGGGAACCTGCCCCTGCCCGCCCCACGCAGCCCGGCCTGCGCCTGCCGGCCTCACCGGCCCCACCGCTTTGGCAGGCCCCTGCCGCCCCGGCCCTGTCGGCTGCGGATTCTCGCGGGGTGTGGCCGCACCGTCATTGACCCTCCCGCACGGCCGACGCATGGTCACGCGGCTGGTGCTGGAGGAACTGATATGCGTGCCGTTGGTGATCTTGGCGGGTCAAACCCGCGGAACCGTCATGCGGCGCCCGGCCTGCGGGCGCGTTTCGCGACCGGTCTGCTCGCGGCGGCGCTGGCGCTCGGCTCGGCCGCCGGCGCCCAGGCGGCGGGCTTCCTCGAGAAGAATTTCTGGCTGCCGAACGAAGGTTTCACCGGCAATGTGCCGGCCTGCGACACGCCGGCCGCGCTGTCCATGATCCAGGATCGCTTCGCCACCACCGAGTCGCGGTTCTGGTCCTCCAGCCTGCGCCTCTCCGGCTTCGACCATGTGAAGGAAGTGGCGTTCCGGCCCTGGGGCCCCGAGTTCCAGCCCCGCCGCTACTGCTCCGCCCGGGTCCACATCTCCGACGGCCACACCAGCTCGGTCTATTACTCCATCATCGAGGATGGCGGCTTCCTCGGCCTGTCCTGGGGCGTCGACTGGTGCGTGGTCGGGCTCGATCGCGGGTGGGGCCACCCGCCGAACTGCGAGGCCGCGCTTCCCTGAGTTCCGCCATGGCGACCGACCCGGCCGACCGGCACGCGGCACCGCCTGACGGCCGGTCGGCGCAGCCTGGCACCAGCGGCGGCGCCTTCGCAGTGGCCGCTCCGCCCGCGTCACGGACGGGTCGCCTCCGGCTGGCCCTGGCTGTGGTTTGGGCGCTGGCGCCGCTCCTCGGTGCCGGGCCGGCGCTGGCGCAGCAGCCGGGCACGCCCGGCCATTTCGACCATTACGTGCTCGCCCTGACCTGGTCGCCGACCTATTGCGCCGCCATGGGTGAGAAGGCCAACGCCCAGCAATGCGGCTCCGGCGCCCGCCCCTTCGCCTTCGTGGTGCATGGGCTGTGGCCGCAATATGCCAAGGGCTGGCCGCAGGACTGCCAGCGCCCGGCCCCCTTCGTGCCCGAGGGCACGGTGCGGGCGATGCTCGATCTCATGCCGAGCCGGGGGCTGGTGCTGCACCAGTGGCGCAAGCACGGCACCTGCTCCGGCCTCACCCCGGACGGCTATTTCGCCGCGGTGCGGCAGGCCCGCGCCCGCCTCGTCATCCCCGCGGACTACCAGCAGGCCGACACCATCCGCATGGTGACGCCGCAGGAGGTGGAGCGGGCCTTCATCGCCGCCAACCCCGGGTTGAAGCCGGACATGATCGCGGTGGATTGCGACGGCCGCCGCCTCAGCGAGGTGCGGATCTGCCTCGACACCGGGCTCGGCTTCACCCCCTGCCCCGAGGTGGACCGCCGCGCCTGCCGCGCCACCCGGGTCGCCCTGCCGCCGACGCGCGGCGGCTGAACCAGCGCCGGAGACCGATGAACTACCGCCACGCCTTCCACGCCGGAAACTTCGCCGATGTCGTCAAGCACATCGTGCTGGCGCGCATCCTTGCCTATCTCGGCCGGAAGGACGCCGCCTATCGCGTGCTCGACACCCATGCCGGCGCCGGGCTCTACGATCTCGGCGGGGAAGAAGCCCGGCGCACCGGCGAATGGGAAAGCGGCGTCGGCGCGCTCATCGACGCGACGCTGCCGGCGGAGGTGGAAGCGCTGATCGCGCCGTGGCGCGCCGCGGTGGCGGCGGTGAATCCCGGCGGCGGTCTCGCCCATTATCCCGGCTCGCCGCTGGTTGCGGCGCAGCTCGCCCGCCCGCAGGACCGGCTGCTGTTCTGCGAGACCGTGGCCGGGGTGCGCGAGGCGCTCAGCGCGGCGGTGAAGGGCGACGGCCGCGCCAAGGTGCTGCCGACGGATGGCTGGCAGGCGCTCGCCGCCTATCTCCCCCCGAAGGAGCGGCGCGGCCTGGTGCTGATCGACCCGCCCTTCGAGGAGACCGGCGAGTTCCACCGCCTCGCCGAGGGGCTGATCGGCGCGCACCGGCGCTGGGAAGGCGGCGTTCTCGTCGCGTGGTACCCGATCAAGGACATCCGGGCGGTGGATGGCTTCCGCCGGGAGGTGACGCGCGCCGGCATCCCGAAAACGCTGCGGATCGAGTTCGATCTCGCCGAAACCCGCCAGGCCGACCGGCTCTCCGGCGCCGGGCTGATCGTGGTGAACCCGCCCTTCACCCTGGCCGAGGAGATGCGCACCATCCTCCAGGCGGTCGGCCCGCTTCTCGCCACCGACGGGCGCGGGCGCAGCCGGGTCGGCTGGCTGATGCCGGAGCGCTGAAGCCGCGGCGGAACCGGCCCCGGGCCGGCGCGACCGCCATGTCGTCGCCCTGTCAGCCGCGGCTGGCAGGCTCCTGCGTGGCGGCGGGATGGCCGCCGGCCGCGGCCGGCCGTGGAAGGCGCGGCATCGGTTTTGCTTGGCTCTCCGGGCGGAGGCCGTACCGGCCGAAAGGACCGGGCGGCCCATCCACGGAAGGAGCAGGGCGCGATGGCGACGACGGGTACCGTGAAGTTCTTCAACACGGAAAAGGGCTATGGTTTCATCCGCCCCGACGATGGGGGGCGCGACGTGTTCGTGCATGTG
This sequence comes from uncultured Starkeya sp., assembly GCA_964543245.1. Classification (GTDB taxonomy): domain Bacteria; phylum Pseudomonadota; class Alphaproteobacteria; order Rhizobiales; family Xanthobacteraceae; genus Ancylobacter. Next base: position 35,006 of record CAZIXP010000026.1, on the reverse strand, counting down.
TCGGCGGTCACGCGCTCCGGCCTCGGCAGCCTTTCGGAAGGACAGCGCGTGAGCTTCGAGGTGGAGCCGGACAAGCGGGGCAAGGGCCCCAAGGCGGTCGACCTGCAGGCGTCCGACTGATAGGCTTTCACGAGTCGTGGCGGCGGTGCGCGGCGCCGTCGCCGGCGGCTGCGCGGGCTCGCCGCCCAGCCCCCCTGCTCAGTCGGTGAAGCCCCGTGTCTCTTCAGCTCCGCTCGTCGCCGCCCTCTCCTTTTGGTCGAAAGGTCAAGATCGCCGCCATCCTTTGCGGCGTCCATCTGGACATCGTGTGGGCCGATACGACCGACCCGCAGGATGCGCTGCGCACGCAGAACCCGCTCGGCAAGATTCCGGTGCTGCTTCGCGAGGGGGGCGCGCCGGTCTACGATTCACCGGTGATCCTGGAATATCTCGACGCCCGCGCCGGCGGCGGCGTCATCCTGCCCGCCGGGGGCGAGCGGCGCATCGAGGTGCTGACCCTCCAGGCCCTGGCCGACGGCATCATGGACGCCGCGCTGCTGCAGGTCTACGAGGCCCGGATGCGGCCGGAGGCCGAGCGCAGCGACCGCTGGCTGGACATCCAGGCGGGAAAGGTGACGCGGGGGCTGGCGGCGCTGGAGGCGGCGCCCCCGCCGCAGGGCGGCGTCAGCGGCGCCGCGGATGCGGGCGAGATCGGCCTTGCCTGCGCGCTCGGCTATCTCGACCTGCGGTTTTCCGGGGCCTGGCGGGCCGATCATCCCGCGCTGGTGGCGTGGCTGGACGGCTTCGCCGCACGCGTGCCCGCTTTCGAGGCAACCCGGGCGCCGTGACCCCGCCGGACCGTGACCCCGCCCGAACGACAAAGAGGCCCGGGGGTCACCCGGGCCTCAGTCGAACGCCTCGCTGCTGCGTCGGAAGCGGTTGTCAGAACTTGTAGTTCACGCCGAGCTTGAGGGTCTGGATGCTGAAGTCGAGATCGTTCGAGCTGAACATCTCGTTGAAGTTGGTCGCGCCGAGATCGGAATAGATGTACTCGGCCTTGACCGTCCAGTTGTCGGTGACGGCGTATTCGGCGCCGGCGCCGATCGACCAGCCCCAGTAGGTGTCGCTATTGGTTTCTGAATACCAGTTGCCGCCATCCACGGTGCCGTTGCCGGTGACCTTGGCATTGGCCCAGGCGAAGCCGCCGGTGACATAGGGCAGGAAGTGGTCGACGGCATAACCGAGGCGGGCGCGGATGGTGCCGAAGCTCTCGATCTTGGCCGTGATCGAGCTGGCATAGGAGTCGTAGTCGCCATTCGACGCGATGGCGCTGTAGCCGAAGGCGTAGGTCTTGCTGATGTCGGCGAACTGGACGTCGGCCTCGGCGCCGAGCACGACGTTGTTGGCGAACTGATAGTTGTAGCCGGCCTGGAAGCCGCCGAACCAGCCGTCGCCATCAAGACCGCCCTGGCTCCAGCCGCCGCCATAGGAGGCATAGCCGGGGGCGTAGAACGGGGCGACGTTGTCGACGCCGGTCCAGCCCCAGCCGACGTTGCCGCCGAGATAGAAGCCGGTCCAGGTGAAGACAGGGACAGCCGGGGCGTAGACCGGCGCCTTGGTGGGATAGGAAAGGTCGGCGGCCAGCGCCGGAGCGCTCGCCAGGCTGGCCAGGGCGACGGCGCTGCTGAGCATCTTGCGGAACATGGCGGGAACTCCAGGTGAGTGTTGTTGGCAAATACATAGCTTTGCCCGGCCGTCCCCGCTATTGTAAAAATACAACACACCATTCTCTAGAAATCGCATAAGTATTATTTGCCGAATATCATCATTAAGAAATTGATAATTTCATTAATTACTATAGTAAAATAAATAAATACATGGATATCAGAAATTTATATGGTTAACGTTTTATTTCTTCAAAGGACCATTTCAATAGACAAATGAAAAGGGCCCCGACCGCATCCGGTCGAGGCCCTGTTCCATTTTCCGGCCTGAAGCGGCGCAGCGCGACCTGCGCCGGTTCGCGTCAGAACTTGTAGTTGATGCCGGCGCGAACGATGTTGGCGTTCAGACCCGCCTTGGCATCGATGTTCTGGTAATACTCTTCGCCGAGATCCATGTAGAGATACTCGACCTTGGCGGTCCAGTTGTTGTTGAACGCGTATTCCAGACCACCGCCGACGGTCCAGCCGACGTGGGTGTTGCTCACGTCCCAGCCGAGATAGTCGACCTTGTTGTGGCCATAGGCGAGACCGCCGGTCACGTAAGGCAGGACGTTATCGAACGCATAGCCGACGCGGGCGCGCACGGTGCCGAAATAGTCAAGCTTCGAGCTGACGCCATAGAGGCCGTTCGAGTCGTTGATGTCCGCGCCCTGCAGATCCGCCTCGGCGCCGAGCACGACATTGTTGCCGAACTGGTAGTTGAAGCCGACCTGGCCACCGGCCAGCCAGCCCGACGGGTCGATGCCGAAATCGTCGGTCGCGCCGTCACCGCCGCCCCAGGCGTAGCCGGCATTCGCACCGAGATAGAAGCCGGTCCAGCTGAACACCGGCAGCGGGGCGACGATCGGCGCCTTGGTCGGATAGGGCTGCGCCATGTCGGCCGCCATGGCCGGGGCGGCCGCCAGCAGGGCCGCAGCCGCGATACCCGAGAAAAGAATGTTCTTCATCGTGATGGTCTCCGACAAACTGCAAGAACTGTCACACGCAGTTGAGGGTGAGATAGAAGCCGCTCCGGGCACGTCTAGGGCTGGAATGCGGCGAAACTGGAGAGTTCGACCGTCAATGCCTGCTCACGAACCGGTGAACACTGGCCGCAAACGCTTGCGGTGCTTGCCGTTGCCGCCGCCGGAGGCCCGATGTTTTATCACCGTGAAACGCAACAATTTTGCCATTTTCGCCGTACGGTTTTCCGTGCTTGTTGCTCAAATGGCACAGAATGGCTGTCCGCCCGCCCCGCACACCGGATGCAGGGCGGGCGGGACCGGTCAGAAGCGATAGTTCACGCCGGCGCGCAGCAGGTTCTCGTTCACGCCCACATCCCGCAGGCCGTCCACCGTGAGGTAGTTCTCCTTGCCGAGGTCGAGATAGAGGTACTCGGCCTTGGCGCTCCAGTTCGGGGTGAAGGCGTATTCGAGGCCGGCGCCCAGCGCCCAGCCAATATGGGTCTGGTCGTCGGACAGGCCGCTCTCGGTGTATTTGCCGCCGCCATAGGCGAGGCCGCCGGTGCCGTAGACCAGCATCTGGTTCATGGCGTAGCCGGCCCGCAGCCGTGCCGTACCGAAATAGTCGAGGCTGAAATTGCCGCCTTCCATGCCGGAATACTGGAGATCGGTCTCGAAGCCGAGCACGATCGGGCTGTTGCCCTGCCAGTTGAAGCCGGCCTGGCCACCGATGAGGCCGCCATCGACGCTGGAGCCGGCGAAGTCCGCATCGCCCCAGCCATAGCCGGCATTGGCGCCGAGATAGAAGCCCGACCAGGTGAAGGGGGCATAGGCGGCGGGGGCATAGCCGCCCGGCGCGGGGTAGGACAGGTCAGCCGCCCCGGCGGGCGCGGCAGCGGCCAGCACGAAGGCCAGCCCGGCGATGAGTCGGCGGTTCATGGTCATCTCCTGAGGTGGGCGCGTGGCAGTGCGCCGTCGCAGCCGGGAATGACGGATGAATGTGCCGAGGCTCCGGTAAGATGCGGTCAACCACGACGAAACCGCGCAGCATGCTTAAGGAAGGATTGACGGCGGTGGCCTGATCCCGTCGAGAGGTGACAACGTACATCCGAGCACGTCCCGCCGAGCGCGCCCCACCCCGCCACCCGCCGTGCCCTCCCTGCTCCGAGGCCTTGATGACCAGACCGACCGATGCGCCGCCGCCTACCGCCTCCCGCCCCGTGGCCCTGGTCACCGGCGGCGCCGTGCGGATCGGCCGGGCGATCGCCCTTTCTCTGGCCCGGAACGGCTATGATGTCGTCGTGCACAGCCGCTGCCTTCGCCCCGACGGCGAGACCATCCAGGGCGAGATCGCGGCGGCCGGCGCACGCGCGGCGCTGGTCTGTGCCGATCTGGCGGACCACGAGGCTCTCGCCGACCTGCTGCCGGCCGCCGAGCGTGCGCTCGGCCCGGTGAGCCTGCTCGTCAACAACGCGTCGGAATTCCATGGCGACGAGGTCGGCGCGCTGCAGCCCGCCGTGTGGGACCGCCATTTCGATGTCAACCTCAGGGCCCCGGTCCTGCTGGCGGAGGCGTTGGCGGCACGGCTGCCGCCGGGCACGGCCGGCGCCGTCGTCAACATACTGGACCAGCGCGTACTGAAGCCGACGCCGCGCTTCTTCTCCTACAGCCTGGCCAAGGCCGGGCTCTGGCAGGCGACGCGGATGCTGGCGCAGGCGCTGGCGCCGCGGGTGCGGGTCAATGCCGTGGCACCCGGGCCGACCCTTCGCAATGTCCGGCAGGATGCCGAGGCCTTCGCCCGGCAGAGCGGCGCTGTGCCGCTCGGCCGCGGCCCGACACCGGAGGAGATCGCCGGGGCCGTGCTGTTCCTGGCCGGGGCGTCGAGCGTCACCGGGCAGACCGTGGCGGTGGATGGCGGCCAGCATCTCGCCTGGGAAACACCGGACGCCACCGGGCCGGAATGATCAGCCCCGCCGGTCGGCAAGGGTGAACCAGCCGATGCTGGCGATCACCAGCACGGCGCCCGCGAGTTCCGTCAGCGTCACCGTCTCGCCCAGCACCAGCGTGGCGAGCGCCATGGTGGCCACCGGGCTGATCGTGCCGATGGTCGCGTTGGCCTGCGCCGAAATGCGCTGCAGCGCGGCGTTCATCAGGAAGGACGGCAGCACGGTGGCGCCGATCGCGAGCGCGGCACCGATGAGAAACAGCTTCGGCTCCACCATCAGCGCCGCCACCGGGCGCAGCGCGACGAACTGCGCCAGCGCGACCGCGGCCGCGCCGGTCATGGCGATGCAGGTGAACAGGCCGGAACCCATCCGTGCGATGATGTCCCGCGCGCACAGCTGGTACAGCGCGAAGCTCATCGCGGCGAGAAACACGAAGCCCGCGCCCCGCGCGGTGTCCCCGCCGGAGACGGAGAGATTCTGCAGGAAGATCACGGCGAGCCCGGCATAGGACACGGCGAACGCCGCCAGCGCCCGCCGCCGGATCGGCTGGCGAAACAGCAGCGCCCCGAACAGCGCGACGAACATCGGGTAGGTGAACAGGATCAGCCGCTCGAACGAGGCCGAGATATCGCGCAGGCCGAGGAAATCGACATAGCTGGAGAACCAGTAACCCAGCACGCCGACGCCCAGCGCCTTCGCCACCAGCCCCGCCGACGGCAGAGCGGCGCCGCGGCTGCGCAGCCCCGCCACGGCCATCGCCCCGATGACGAGATAGAACGGCAGCGAGAGCCCCATGCGCAGCGCCAGAAGCGTCTCCGCGTCGATACCCCAGCCATAGGCGATCTTGATGATGACGCCCTTGGCGGCGAACAGGATCGCCCCCGCCGCGCCGAGCGCATAGCCGGCCAGCGGCAGCCGCGCGGCCGCAGGGCGTTCATCGGTGGTCGTCGTCATGCCAGTCACCTCGAGAGCGAGGCAGGCGGGACCGCGTGCGGGTGGAGAGGAAACCGGCCGCGCGCACCCCGCGTGCCGGTGGAAAGCGTGATCGCGCGATCAGCCACCCGCCCGGACGCACGAGGCGCCGGTAAGCCAAAGGGCAAGGCTGAGGGTGGAAGCGCGGTCGATCATGATGGCTCGGCTCTAGCACGACGGCCGCGCCGCCGGCAATGCGTGCCGCAGGGGGAGGCGTGCGACGCCGCAGGACGACAGCCGCCGGTGGAGTCCGCACGCTGCCCCCTGTTGCAGCGGGCCGCGAATCCCTATTTTCGCCCGGCATGAGCGCCCGCCCCAGCACCGACCGCCCCGACATCGACCTCGACACCGACGACACCGAGATCGTCGACATCGAGGAAGCCTCCCTGCTGCCCGAGGACGAGGGCGAGGCCGATGTCTCCGCCGGCTCGCTCGCCACCGGGCGGGCGGCGATCCTGCGCGCGGTGAAGCATGCGCCGAACGGCGCCGGGGTCTACCGCATGCTCGGCGCGGACGGCGCGGTGCTCTATGTCGGCAAGGCCAAGAGCATCAAGAAGCGCATCATCGCCTATACCCGCCCCACCGGGCTCACCAACCGCATCGCCCGGATGGTGGCGGCGACCTGCGAGATGGAGTTCGTCTCCACCGGCACCGAGCGCGAGGCGCTGCTGCTGGAAGCCAACCTCATCAAGCAGCTCAAGCCGCGCTTCAACGTGCTGCTGCGCGACGACAAGTCGTTTCCCTACATCCTCATCACCCGAGATCATGCCGCCCCCCAGATCACCAAGCATCGCGGCGCGCGCTCGCGGCCTGGCGACTATTACGGTCCCTTCGCCTCGGTGTGGGCGGTCAACCGCACCATCAACGCGCTGCAGAAGGCGTTCCTTGTCCGCTCCTGCACCGACAGCTTCTATGAGGGCCGCACCCGGCCCTGCCTGCTGTTCCAGATCAAGCGCTGCGCCGGCCCCTGCACCGGCGAGGTGAACCACACCGACTATGCCGAGCTGGTGCGGGAGGCGCGGGGCTTCCTGTCGGGCAAGAGCCGGGCGGTGAAGGAGCATCTCGCCCGGGATATGGAGCAGGCGTCGGAGGCGCTGGAATTCGAGCGCGCCGCCGCCTTGCGCGACCGCCTCGCCGCGCTCTCGGCCGTGCAGGGCACCCAGGGCATCAATCCCCGCTCGGTGGAGGAGGCGGACGTCTTCGCCCTGCACCAGGAAGGCGGGGCCACCTGCGTGCAGGTGTTCTTCTTCCGCACCGGCCAGAACTGGGGCAACCACCCTTATTATCCCCGCGCCGACCGTTCGCTGGAGCCGGGCGAGGTGCTCGGCGCCTTCCTCGCCCAGTTCTACGAGGACAAGCCCTGTCCCCGGCTCATCCTGCTGAGCCACCCCGTCGAGGATGCCGAATTGCTGGCGGACGCGCTGTCGGAACGCTCCGGCTACCGGGTCGAGATCGCCGCGCCCCAGCGCGGGGAAAAGCGCGAGCTGGTGGAGCATGCCCAGCAGAACGCCCGCGAGGCGCTCGGCCGCAAGCTGGCGGAAAGCGCCAGCCAGGCCCGCCTGCTCGACGAGCTCGCCCGCAGCTTCGGGCTCGCCGCGCCGCCGCGGCGGATCGAGGTGTACGACAACAGCCACATCATGGGCACCAACGCGGTGGGCGGCATGATCGTGGCGGGGCCGGAGGGCTTCGCCAAGAGCCAGTACCGCAAGTTCAACATCCGCTCGGCCGACCTCGTCCCCGGCGACGATTACGGCATGATGCGCGAGGTGCTGCGCCGCCCCTCCGGCCGGCGCCGAACCGTCTCCCGTGTCGGCCGACACCCCTCACCCGGAGGCCGCGGGCGGCGGGACGGACGCCCCCGCCATCCCGACCGCGCCGGCCGGCCGCGACCCGGACGATCTGGCCGGCTGGCCGGACCTCGTGCTGATCGACGGCGGACAGGGCCAGCTCAAGGCCGCGCGCGACATTCTCGACGAACTCGGCATCACCGACGTGCCGCTGGTCGGCGTCGCCAAGGGACCGGACCGCGATGCCGGCCGCGAGACGTTCTTCATGCCGGGCCGCGCGCCGTTCCGGCTGGAGCCGCGCGATCCCGTGCTGTATTTCGTGCAGCGCCTGCGTGACGAGGCGCATCGCTTCGCCATCGGCTCGCATCGGGCGCGCCGGAAGAAGGACATCACCCAGGCGGGCCTGAGCGAGATCGCCGGCGTCGGCCCGACCCGCAAGCGCGCATTGCTGCATCATTTCGGAACGCTGAAGGCGATCGAGCGGGCGTCGCTGACCGATCTCGCCGCGGTTCCCGGCATCAACGAGACGACAGCGCGCGCCGTCTACGACTATTTCCACGGCAAGGGCGCCTGAAATTCGCACCACTGCCGTGCAATACCGCCAGGCTGAAACAGCGCCCGGAGTTTCCGGGCAAGCTGCGACTTGGCATTGACGGGCGGGCCGCGGGTGGCTACGTCCCTTTCACCGGAGCCGGACGATCCATGGTCGATGTCACCTCGCGCCAAACTGTGACGCCCGAAGCCCAGCCGATCAAGCGGGGCCACGCCTTCGCCCTGCCCAATCTCCTGACCTATGGCCGCTGCGTCGCGGTGCCGCTGCTGGCGGCCTGCCTGTTCTGGGCCGACATTCTGGCCGGCGGCATCTGGCTGCGCTGGGTGGCGCTCGGCATCTACATCGCCGCCGCCATCACCGATTTCTTCGACGGCTATCTCGCCCGCGCCTGGGAGCAGCAATCGGCCATCGGCCGCATGCTGGACCCCATCGCCGACAAGCTGCTGGTCTCCACCTCGCTGCTGATGATGGCGTCCGACGGCACCATCCGCGGCTGGTCGCTCTGGGCCGCGCTCGTCATCCTCTGCCGGGAAATCCTCGTCTCGGGCCTGCGCGAATTTCTCGCCGAGGTGCGGGTGAGCGTTCCCGTCACCCGCCTCGCCAAGTGGAAGACCGCGGCGCAGCTGGTGGCGGTGGGTGTGCTGCTGGCCGGCCCGGCCGCTGATCTGGTGCTGCCGGGCATCACGCTCGCCGGCATCGTGCTGCTGTGGATCGCGGCCATCCTGACCCTCTACACCGGCTGGGACTATTTCCGCGCCGGCGCCCACCACCTGATGGACGAGTGAGGGCGGCGTGAAGATCCGCTATTTCGCCTGGGAGCGGGAGCGCGTCGGGCAGGAGGCCGAGGAGGTCGAGCTTCCCGCCGGCATTGCGACCGTCGCCGACCTCGCGGCGTGGCTGGCGCAGCGCGGCGAGGGCTATGCCCATGCCTTCGAAAATCCCCGGGTGGTGCGTGCCGCCATCGACCGCGTCCACGCCCGTCCGGACGCTGCGATCGCCGGCGCCCGGGAGATCGCCTTCTTCCCGCCCATGACCGGCGGCTGATGCCCGGAGGGGCCATGTTCACCGTCCGCATCCAGCGCGAGGATTTCGACGCCGCCGCCGAGGCGGCCGCGCTGGCGCAGGGCCGCACCGACATCGGCGCGCTCGTCAGCTTCGCCGGCCTGTGCCGGGCCGATCCGGCGGAGGAAGGCGGGCAGCTGCTCGCCCTCACCCTCGAGCACTACCCCGGCATGGCGGAGGAGGAGATCGAGCGCCACCTCGCCCAGGCCCGGGCCCGTTGGCCGCTGGCTGGCGCCACCATCATCCACCGCCACGGGCGGATCACCCCGGGCGAGAACATCGTGCTGGTGGTCACCGCCTCGGCCCACCGCGCCGCCGCCTTCGCCGCCGCCGAATTCCTGATGGACTGGCTGAAGACCAGCGCCCCGTTCTGGAAGCGCGAGGAGCGGGAGGCCGGGCCGCATCGCTGGGTCGAGGCCAAGGCGGCGGACGATGCGGCGGCGGAGCGCTGGCGGCCCGACGCGTCCGACACACCCTGACGGAGCGGCGCGGCCGCCACCCGCCGGGCCGCCACCGAAGCCGTATCTGTCGATTGCCTCTCGCGAAAAAGGCCGCCCGCAGGCGGCCTTTTCCATGTCGTGCGGGGCACCAACGCCGAAGGCTCAGGCCGCCTTCTTCTTCGGCTGGACCTCGGCCATGTAGTCTTCCATAAGCGTCGCCGTGACCGGACCCGGCTGGAAATGCAGGTCCGCGATCTCGGAGACGGGCGTCACCTCGGCCGCGGTGCCGGTGATGAAGCACTCGTCGAAGCTCGACAGCTCCTCCGGCTGGATCTGCCGCTCCAGCACCTGATAGCCGCGGCGCTTGGCGAGGTCGATCACGGTCTGCCGGGTGATGCCGTTGAGGAACGCGTCCGCCAGCGGCGTGTGGACCACGCCGTCCTTCACGAAGAAGATGTTGGCGCCGGTGCATTCCGCCACGAGGCCGCGCCAGTCCAGCATCAGGGCGTCGGCATAGCCGTTGCGCTCGGCGGCGTGCTTGGAGATGGTGCAGATCATGTAGAGGCCGGCAGCCTTCGAGGTGGAAGGGGCGGTCTGCGGGTCGGGGCGGCGATACTTCGCGCGGTCGATGCGGATACCCTTGAGGCGCTGGGCCGGGTCGAAATAGCTCGGCCACTCCCATGCCGCGATGGCGAGGTGAATCTTGTTGTTCTGCGCCGAGACGCCCATCATGTCCGAACCGCGCCAGGCGACCGGGCGGATATAGGCGTCGGTCAGCTTCTGACGCGCCAGTATCTCGCGGCAGGCGGCGTTGATCTCGGCCTCGCTGTAGGGAATCTCGAAATCGAGCAGGCGGGCGCTTTCCTTCAGGCGGGCGGTGTGTTCGTCGAGCTTGAAGATCTCGCCGCCATAGGCGCGCTCACCCTCGAACACGCAGCTCCCATAGTGAAGCCCGTGGGTGAGCACGTGGACCTTGGCCTCGTTCCACGGAACGATCTCGCCGTCATACCACATCCAGCCGTCACGTTTGTCGAAGGGCTCCGCCGACATATCGGTCTCTCCAATCACGGCCGCCGGCCTTCAGCAGAGGTCGCGGCCCGCCCGTCTCCCGGGCGCTCACAGCTTCTTGGGCCCTGCCGGCTGCACGCGCAAGCGCGGATGTTTTGCCTCGCAGCCGAAGTCCCGTTATCGTTCGCCCCCCGGTTGGACGAAGGGCCGATCCGTCGACGACGAAAGCCGAGGGCGGACGGCCGAACGATCCTTTCGTCGAGCAGGACATCTGGGTAACGATCATAACGAAAAAAGTCAACATGACTGACGTAAATGTCTCGCCCTCCTCCCGCCTCGCCGAGGTGGACACCGGCCAGCCGGCGCGGCCGGCGGGTGCTGCGGCATCGCCGCCGCTCGTCGACATCATCGAGCTCTTCTTCTTCGCCTACCGCAATTTCGTCAGCGATCCCGACGAGATTCTCCAGCGGTTCGGCTTCGGCCGGGCCCATCACCGGGTGCTGCATTTCGTCAATCGGCACCCCGGCATGCGCGTCACCGACCTGCTCGACATCCTGCGCATCACCAAGCAGAGCCTGGGGCGGGTGCTGCGCGAGCTCGTGGACCAGGGCTTCATCGACAGCCGGGCCGGCTCGTCCGACCGCCGCCAGCGCCTGCTCTACGTCACGCCGAAGGGCGAGGCGCTCGCCCGCGATTTCGTCGCGCTCCAGTCCGCCCGCATCGAGCGGGCGCTGGCGGAGTGCGGCGGCCCGGAGGCGCTGGGCAATGCCCGCCGCTTCCTCGTCTCGATGATCGACCCCGAGGACCGTGGGCCGATCGAGAAGTTCATCACCCGGGCCGACCGTGCCGCCGAGGAGCTTCGCCGCCTCGCGCCCGGCCCCCGCAGCGGAGGCTGAGGCCGCATTCATGCTGAACCCCTCCCCCGACGGCCGCCCGAGCACGGGCGCGACCCGCCTTCCCGACGACGCGCCGCACCTGCTGATCGTCGACGACGACACCCGCATCCGCGACCTGATCTCCCGATTCCTGACCGACAAGGGCTATCGCGTGACCACGGCGGCCTCGGCGGCCGATGCGCGCGGCCGGCTCGGCGGCCTGTCCTTCGACCTCCTCATCCTCGACGTGATGATGCCCGGCGAATCCGGGCTCGACCTCGCCCGCTTCGTGCGGGAGGGCTCGGGCGTGCCGATCCTGATGCTGACCGCGCGGTCGGAGCCGGCCGACCGCATCGCCGGGCTGGAGATCGGGGCCGACGACTATCTCGCCAAGCCGTTCGAGCCGCGCGAGCTGCTGCTGCGCATCGGCAACATCCTCAAGCGGTCGGCGGCGCCGCAGCCGCAGGCGATCGAAAGCGTCCGCTTCGGCGCCTTCCTGTTCCACATCGCCCGCGGCGAGCTGACCCGCGACGGCGAGCCGGTGCGCCTCACCGACCGCGAGCGCGACATGCTGCGGGTGCTGGCGGAAAAGCCCGGCGACACCGTTCCGCGGCAGGCGCTGGCCGCTCCCGGGGCTGGCGCGGGCGACCGCGCGGTAGACGTTCAGGTGAACCGGCTGCGCCGCAAGATCGAGCGCGACCCCGCCAATCCCGCCTTCGTTCAGACGGTGCGGGGTATCGGCTACCGGCTGGTCGTCACGCCTTGAGCCTCATCGATGGCCATAGGCTCGAGGGCGCCCGGGCCTGGCTGAAGCGCACCGCCGAGCGACTGCGCCCGGACGCGGCGACTCAGGCCCGGGTAGACCGCGCCAACGAGACCGGCCGGCGGCTCGCCGCCCGCATGCGCCAGCAGAACGACCGTTTCGGCTCCTGGTTCAACCGGGTGATGCCGAAGGGCCTCTATGCCCGCTCGCTCATCATCATCGTCACCCCGATGGTGCTGCTGCAGTCGGTGCTGGCCTTCGTGTTCATGGAACGCCACTACAACGCGGTGACGCGGCGGCTCTCGGCGGCGGTGTCGCAGGACATCACCGCGATCACCGACCTCGCCTCGGCCTTCACCACCGACGAGGACCTCGACCGCATCCGCCAGATCGCGCAGGACCGCATGGGCCTGTCCATCGAGTTCCTGCCGGGCGAGCGGCTGCCGCCGCCGGGACCGAAGCCGTTCTTCTCCATCCTCGATTCCAGCTTCACCGGCGAGCTGGGCAAGCGGATGCGCCGACCGTTCTGGACCGACACGGTCGGCAACTCCAATCTGATCGAGGTGCGGATCCAGCTCGACAATTCGGTGCTTCGCATCTTCGCCCGGCGCAGCCAGGCCTATCTCTCCAATTCCCACATCTTCCTGGTGTGGATGGTCGGGACCTCTCTGGTGCTGCTGGCGGTCGCCATCCTGTTCCTGCGCAACCAGATCAAACCGATCGAGGCGCTGGCGGAGGCCGCCGAGGCTTTCGGAAAAGGCCGCGACGTCGCCGGCTTCCGCCCCCGCGGGGCCCGCGAGGTGCGGGGCGCGGCGCGGGCCTTCATCGAGATGCGCCGGCGCATCGAACGCCAGATCGAGCAGCGCACCATCATGCTTGCGGGCGTGAGCCACGACATGCGCACCATCCTCACCCGCTTCAAGCTCGAGCTCGCCTTCCTCGGCGACGGCGCCGAGGTGGAGATGCTGCGCAAGGATGTCGACGAGCTGCAGAGCATGCTGGAGGCCTATCTCGCCTTCGCGCGCGACGACAATGGCGAGCCACCGGTGCAGGTCGACGTCGCCCGCATGCTCGACGACATCCGCCTCAACGCCGAGCGACAGGGTGCGACGGCTACGGCGGCGTTTCGCGGCAACCCGGTGGTGACCATCCGGGCCGACGCCTATCGCCGCTGCATCACCAATCTGGTGGCGAATGCGCTCCGGCATGGCCGGCGCATCGAAATCACCGGCTCACGCGATGCCCGGTGGCTGCTGGTGACCGTGGACGATGACGGCCCCGGCATTCCGCTCGACCGCCGGGACGATGTGTTCCGCCCGTTCCTGCGGCTCGACGCGGCCCGCAACCAGGATGCCGGCGGCTCGGGTCTCGGCCTCACCATCGCCCGGGACGCCGCCCGCGCCCATGGCGGCGACATCTCGCTCGGCGACAGCCCGCTGGGCGGGCTGCGGGCCAGCGTACGGATTCCGGTCTGAGCGAGCGCTCGCTCAGAACAGCCTGGCTCCGTTCGGCACCGGGCGCTCGGGCGCGACCAGCACCACTTCGCCCTCAGCGTCGGGGAAACCGAGGGTAAGCACTTCGGACATGAAATTGCCGATCTGGCGCGGCGGGAAGTTCACCACCGCAGCGACCTGACGCCCGACCAGATCCTCCGGCGCGTAATGCGCGGTGATCTGGGCGGAGGACTTCTTGACGCCGACGCTGCTGCCAAAATCGATCAGCAGCTTGATCGCCGGCTTGCGCGCCTCCGGGAACGGGTCGGCCCGGATGATGGTGCCGACACGGACATCCACCTTCAGGAAGTCGCCGAACTGAATGGTTTCCAGGGGGGCCAGACTCACGTCGCGTCCTCGTCGTTTGAAGAAGGCGGCGCCCCGGCGGCAGCGTGACGGCGGCCGGGGCGATTGATCAGATCGCCGCGGCGGGCGCCTCGTCCTCGCTGCGCCGCCGCCGCGTGCCGGCACCGCGATCGCCGCAGCGGGCAAGGCGGCACACGCCGTCGAGAAGGCCCAGCATGCGCTCGCCGCTGGCGAGCTCGCGGTCGAGCGCGGCCATGGTGCGGGCGAGGCTGGGATCGGTGTCGTCGAGGAAGGTGCGCAGCACCCGGGCGAAGGCCACCGCCAGTCCCTGCGCCCGCACCCCGCCCCTGAGGCCGGAGGTGCCGATGCCGGCGGCGGCGAGCATCCATTGTTGCGAGCGTACCGACAGTCGGTTGAGGGCCAGCGCGAACATCGGGTTCCGCGCCGCGGAGCGGGCCAGCGAGCGGATGGCGGCGCGGTGGGGCGCCAGCACATCGAGCCGGCGCATCAGCACCTCGAACAGCCGGTCGCGGCTGCTGGCGGCGAGGGCCAGCTCGCCCTCCTCCGCCGCGTCGGCCGCGGTGGCATCGAGCACCCGCCGGTCGACATCCTTCACGAAGCCGGAGAGCATGTCGAAGGTGGAGCCGAACGAGCCGCGCAGGTCCGACAGCGAGACACCGGCGCGCTCGGCGACGTCGGACAGGCCGATCGCCTCGAAGGGACGCTCCGCAAGCAATGCGAGGAACGCGTCCAGAATGGCGGCACGCCCCGCTGGGGCAGACGAAGCGGCACTGGCGTCAGTCATCATAACCTCCCGAGTGGCTGCGATCTCTACGCTACACGTGGGGACGCGGATCGGAAGGTGAAGGGAGGCCCGGCATTTTCCGTCCCGTTCAGCCCGCGAGTTCGCGCGAGCGGCGGGCGGCGGCAGCGACCGCCTCGGTCAGCAGCGGGCCGAACCCGGTCGCCTCGTCCATCAGCACCGCCAGCGCCGCAGCGGTGGTGCCATTCGGCGAGGTGACGTTGCGGCGCAGCGTGGCAGGATCGATGCCGGAGCGGGCAATCAGCTCGCCGGCACCCGCCACGGTCTGGCGCGCCAGCCGATCGGCGAGGTCGGGCGGCAGGCCGACCGCCGCACCCGCCTGCGCCAGCGCTTCGGCGAGCAGGAAGACATAGGCCGGCCCCGAGCCGGAGACGGCGGTGGCGAGGTCGATCAACGCCTCGTCGGCCACCCATTCCACCCCGCCAGTCGCCCGCAGCAGCGCGTCGGCGGTGTCGAGCTGGGCGGCCGTCACCGCGCCATTGGCGACCGCCACGCTCACCCCCCGCCCGATCGCCGCGGGCGTATTGGGGATCGAGCGCACCACCGCGGTGCCGGGGGCAAAGAAGGATTCCATGAAGGCCAGCGTCCGCCCGGCCATCACCGAGACGACCAGCGTGTCGGGGCCCGCCAGCGCCGCGACGCGGGGCAGCACGTCGGCGGCGACCTGGGGCTTCACCGCCAGCACCATCACCGCCGGCACGCCGCCATTCAGCGGGTTGAGCGCGATCCTGCGGCTCTCCAGCAGCGCCGCCACTTCCGGCGGCGGGCCGGGATCGATGACCGCCGCCCGGGCCGGCTCCAGGCCGAGGCCGAGCCAGCCTTCCAGCATGGCACCGCCCATCTTGCCGGCGCCGACGAGCAGCACCCGGCCGGGAATGTCGGAAAGAACGGCCATGTCGTCATCTCCCGAAGCGTCGATATCCCGCGAAAGCGCGAGCCGCGGACGAAGCCGCCGGCCTCACGCCTCGCCGACGGTCTCGAACAGGACCGCGTCCATCGCTTCGCGGGCCGTCTTGCCCGCCCATACGACGAATTGGAAGGCGGGGAAATAGCGCTCGACGGCGGTGACGGCGCATTCCATCAGCGCCTCGCACTGCCGGTCGGTCGCCTCGGCCCCGGCCAGCAGCAGGGCGTGGCGGAACATGATAACCCCCTCCTTGGACCACAGGTCGAAATGGCCGATCCACATCTGCTCGTTGATCAGGGAGAGCAGGCGCAGCACCTCGGTCCGGCGCTTCTCCGGCACCTTGAGGTCGAAGGCGCAGGCGACATGCAGCGCCTCGATCTCGTCCATCCACTGGAAGGAGACGTGGCAATCGGTCCAGCGGCCTTCGAGGGAGATGGTGATCTCGTCCTCGGTGGAACGCTCGAACGACCACTCGTTGAGAGCGGCCATGCGCTCCACCAGATCCAGCGGATTGAGGCGGGTCTCAGTCTCGAAGTCAGTATAGGTCATGCTCGACCTCGCGAGGTTTGGCGCGGGGAGGGTCGAACGCACGCAACGCGACGATCAGTCCAGCGAACCGCCTGAACAGGCAATCGAATCGCTTCGCCAACCACTATACCGCGCAGGATCGTTACCTCGCTACGACCGTTGGCCGTGGCCGCCTTGCAGGACGGCTACGAAGGAAAGGTCCGGGATTCGGCAGCGGCCGGCAAGCGCGACCGGCGCCGGACCCCGCTGCATCCACAGGGCACCGCCCCCGCCGGCGGCAAACCCGTGACGAACGACGGCCCCGAAGGATCAGACCGTGGTGTCGGCGGCCGGCGCCTCGAGCCGGGCCAGCCGCGCCTCAAGCTCGGCCACGCGGGCGGCAAGACGCTCGCTCTCCTCGCGGGCGGCGGCGGCGACATCGCGCACCGTGTCGAACTCCTCGCGGGTCACCACGTCCAGCTCGCGCAGGATACGCTCGGCCTGCGCGCGCATGACGTTCTCCGCCTCGCGACGCACGCCGGTGGCGACGCCCGCCGCATCGTTCATCAAGCGGGCGAAGTCGTCGAAAATACGGCCGGTGGTCTGGGTCATGGTCATCTCCGGGGCGCCGCACGCACAACGCCTGTGGCGCGACAATGGGCATTCGCCTCCCGCTTCGCAAGGGCGGCAGGCCCCTCCCCCCGGATTTACGCCGGCGCGGGCGCGCATCTGTCTTGATCCGGCCACGCGACGCAGGCAAGAGCACACGGCGTGTGCGGCGCAGGCAACAGCCCACGTGCCGGGTGCCCGCCGGCCGGCGCCGCCGCCGTGCGATCGAGAATGAAGGATGCCATGCCGCTGCTCGCGCTCCCCTTCCCGAACATCGATCCGGTGCTGATCGAGCTGGGCCCCTTCGCCATCCGCTGGTATGCCCTCGCCTATGTCGCCGGCCTCATGCTCGGCTGGTGGCTGGCGAAGCGGCTGTGCGAACGCGAGGCTCTGTGGGGCGGGCGCGCCGCCATCCCGCCGGAGGCCTTTGACGACGCGGTGGTGTGGGTGGCGTTCGGCGTCATCCTCGGCGGACGCATCGGTTACGTGCTGTTCTACAATTTCAGCTATTACGTCGCTCATCCCCTCGACGCGCTCACCGTCTGGCATGGCGGCATGTCGTTCCACGGCGGCTTCCTCGGCTCGATCCTCGCCATGGCGCTGTTCTGCCGGCGGCGCGGGCTGCCGCTGCTGTCGATGCTGGACATCGCGGCGGCCGTGGTGCCGATCGGCCTGTTCCTCGGCCGCCTTGCCAATTTCATCAATGGCGAGCTGTGGGGACGCATCACCGACGTGCCGTGGGCCTTCGTTTTCCCCCATGGCGGGCCGTTTCCCCGCCATCCCAGCCAGCTCTACGAAGCCGCGCTGGAGGGCCTGCTGATCTTCACCGTGCTGATGCTGGCGGTCCGCCGCGGCGCGCTCGGCCGTCCCGGCACGGTCGCCGGCCTGTTCGTGTTCCTCTATGGCTGCGCCCGCATCACCGTGGAGTTCGTGCGCGAGCCGGACCCGCAGCTCGGCTATCTCTATGGCGGCTGGCTCACCATGGGCATGCTGCTGTCGCTGCCCATGCTGGCGGTGGGTGCCACGCTCATCCTGAGGGCGCGGCGGCCGCTGCCCGGCACCCGGCCGGCGCCCTGATGCCGACACCGCTTGCCCGCCGGATCGCCGCGCGCATCGAGGCCGGCGGCGCTCCGCTCAGTGTCGAGGACTATATGCGGGCGTGCCTGCTCGATCCTGAGCACGGCTATTACACCACCGCGGAGCCGTTCGGCCGGGCGGGCGACTTCGTCACCGCGCCGGAAATCAGCCAGATGTTCGGCGAGCTGCTCGGCCTGTGGGCCGCAGATGCCTGGATGCGGCTCGGCCAGCCCTCGCCCGTCGTGCTGGCCGAGCTCGGACCCGGCCGCGGCACGATGATGAGCGACATGCTGCGGGCCACGCGGCGGGTCCCCGGCTTCCGGGAGGCCACGCGCATCGTGCTGGTCGAGGCCTCGCCGCGGCTGCGCGCGCGGCAGGCGACCACGCTCGCCGGGGAGATCGCTCACGGTCACATCTCCTGGGCCGATCGGCTGGAAGAGCTGCCGCCCGGCCCCCTTCTGCTGCTGGCGAACGAATTCTTCGACGCCCTGCCGATCCGGCAGTACCAGCGGACCGCGTCCGGCGTCGCCGAGCGCGGCGTCGGCACGGATGATGCGGGCGGGCTGCGCTGGGGGCTGTCGCCGGTGGTGCCCCCGCCGGAGGTGGCCCGGCGCCTCGGCCCGGCCGCGCCGGGTACCGTGCTGGAGACCTGCCCGCCCGGCGAGGCCATCGCCGCGGCGCTCGGCGCCCGGCTGGCAGCGGGCGGCGGGGCGGCGCTTCTGGTCGATTACGGCCATGCCGGCGGCTTCGGCGACACGCTGCAGGCGATCTGGCGGCAGCGTTTCGACGACCCCCTCGCCCATCCCGGCGAGGCGGACCTCACCGCCCATGTGGATTTCGCCGCCCTCGCCCGTAGCGCCCGCAAAGCCGGCGCCCGCAGCTTCGGCCCGATCGGCCAGGGCGCGCTGCTGCGCCGGCTGGGGCTGGAGGCGCGCGCCGACCGACTGAAGCACGGAGCCGACCCCGCCGCCGCCGCGGGGATCGACGCGGCCGTCGCCCGGCTGGCCGGACCCGGGCCCGAGGGCATGGGCGACCTCTTCAAGGCCCTCGCCCTGGTGCATCCTGTGCTGGACGAGGTGGCGGGATTCGCCGCCGACGACACGACCGAAGGAGATGCCGGATGAAGATCGAGTCAGCGGGACGGATCGAGTCGCCGGCGCTGGCGGCGCTGCCGGGCATCCGCCACGCCTTCTTCACCCGGGAAGGCGGCGTCTCCGGCGGTATCTACGGCGCCCTGAACGGGGGCACCGGGTCGCGCGACGATCCGGCCCACGTCGCCGAGAACCGGGCGCGCATGGCGGCCGCCCTCGGGGTGGAGCCCGCGCGCTTCCTCACCTGCTACCAGGTCCACTCGCCGGACTGTGTCGCCGTGGACGCGCCATGGGAGGCGCGGCCCCACGCCGACGCGGTGGCGACCGCGACCCCCGGTATCGCGGTGAGCGTGTCGATCGCCGACTGCGGCCCGGTGCTGTTCGCCGATCCGCAGGCCCGTGTCGTCGGCGCCGCCCATGCCGGCTGGAAGGGCGCGGTCGGCGGCGTGCTGGAGAGCACGCTGGCGCGGATGGAGGAGCTGGGCGCCCACCGCGGCCGCATCGTCGCCGCCATCGGCCCGCTCATCCGCCAGCCGAGCTATGAAGTGGGACCGGAATTCGTCGACAGGCTCACCGCGCTGGACGCCGGCAATGCCCGGTTCTTCGTGCCCTCCGCTACGACGGGGCCCGC
>CAZIXP010000026.1:8711-15502 GCA_964543245.1 uncultured Starkeya sp. | reverse complement strand
TGTTCGACCTGCCCGGCTATATCGCGATGCGGCTGGAGCGCGCCGACGTCGGCGGCATCGACGACCTCGGCCTCGACACCTATGCCGACGCCGGCCGATTCTTCAGCTACCGTCGTGCCACCCACCGCGGCGAGCCGGACTATGGCCGGCTGATCGCCGCCATCGTGCTTGACTGACACCGCCACCCCAGAGCGCCGGCCCCATGACCCTGCATTTCACCGAAGCCGAATTCGAGCGCCGCCGCCAGCGCCTGCTGGCCGAGATCGCCGCGCACCGCCTCGACGGCCTGCTGATGTTCCAGCAGGAATCGATGTACTGGCTCACCGGCTACGACACCTTCGGCTTCTGCTTCTTCCAGGCGCTGTGGTGCGGCGCCGATGGCCGGCTGGCGCTGCTGACCCGCTCCGCGGACCTGCGGCAGGCGCAGCACACCTCGATCATCGAGGACATCCGCGTCTGGCGCGACGCGAAGGACTCCACGCCGCAGCAGCAGCTTCGGGAGATGCTGGCCGATCTCGGCGTGGCGGCCGGCGCGCGGATCGGGGTCGAATATGACAGCTACGGCCTCACCGCCGCCAATGGGCGCCGGCTCGACGCCGCCTTTGAAGGCTTCGCCACGCTGGAGGATGCCTCGCGGCTGGTGGACCGGCTGCGGGCGGTGAAGTCCGCCGCCGAGATCATCTATGTCCGGCAGGCGGCGCGGCTCGCCCTCGACGCCCGCCGCGCCGGGGTGGAGATGGTCGGCGCCGGGATGGACGAGGGCGACGTGCTCGCCGCCATGCAGGGCGCGGTGTTCAAGGGCGGGGGCGATTATCCCGCCAACGAGTTCATCATCGGCTCCGGCCGCGACGCCCTGCTCTGCCGCTACAAGTCGGGCCGGCGGCGGCTGGACAGCGAGGACCAGATCACGCTCGAATGGGCCGGGGCCTTTCGCCGCTACCACGCCGCAATGATGGAGACGGTGGTCGTCGGCCCGCCGCGCGATCGCCATCTCGAGCTCTTCGCCGCGGCGAAGCAGGCGATGGAGGCCTGCGCTGCCGCCCTGGTGCCGGGCCGCACCGCCGGCGAGGTCTTCGCCGCCCATGCCCATGTGATGGATGGCCACGGCCTGGCCGAGCATCGGCTGGCCGCCTGCGGCTATTCGCTCGGCGCCAAGTTCACCCCGTCCTGGATGGACCCGCCGATGTTCTACGCAGACAATGACTGGGTGCTGGAGCCGGGCATGGTGATGTTCGCCCATATGATCCTGATGGACAGCGACACCGGGACGGCGATGTGCCTTGGCCGGACATTTCTCGTCACGGTTGAAGGCAACGAGTGCCTCACCTCGGCCCCGCTGGACCTGCTGGTGAAATAGTCTTAACCATTCCTTAACCAAGGGATTTGCCGTAGAACATCTACATCTAACGAAATCACGCAATTCGATTCCCAGCAGTTACATGCCTGCCGCAAGGTTCCAGAGTGCGGCTCCAGGATCAGCGTTGGCCATTCCAGGCTCGGCCGCATTGAGCGAGATTACCATTTCCATACACGCAGTGAATATTCCGGGAGATCTTGTATGCTCGCGAAGCTACGCACCCGCACCTACGGACCGAAAGATGGCCTTATGTCTCAAAATATCCATTTAGAAAATTATTAATTCGATATACTAGAACATGATCTGAAATCCTATTTTAGGATACCGCAAAATGCCACTTGTCAACATAATTCATCACCTAAAAGAGGCGATTGCATGGACCTTCAATAGCAAGATTAAAGCATTTCTTGTGGGAATGACGGCGACAATAATAACAACCTGTACAGTTTTAAACTATATATCAGATGCTTATAGCAAAATACATACGACTTTCTTTGAAAAAGGAAATGCTAAAGTCCAGGCCGATCTTACTCCTATATTTAATGATCACGGCATACATCGTGTAGATCTGATTCCTGACAATGAAAATCTAGAAAAACTTAGAAATGAATTCAATATAGCTCAATTTAATATAAAAATTGTCACTATAGATGGAGGAACCTGGATACAACCAAGTCTTTCTTTGGATTTTAGAAATGCAACAAAACGTGTTCCCGTTACTATATTGATGATGAATTTTTCTGACAAAAACATAAAAGATATTTGGAATAGTGCAATGATAACAAATGGAACTAGCGCTTGGGATGATATCCATTATCTAAGAAGCTTGAGTTTTTATAAAGAAATAATGAATAATTCAAAATCAAAACTGACAATTGGATTGTATAATATATATCCTTGGACTAGATTTACTATTTTTGATGACAAAGCCGTTTCATTTATAATGTCTCCACTTATGAAAGGAGATTATACACCGAAGTATTTTAGTAGAGATCCTGAGATAATTAAATGTTTTGAAGCGATATATCAAGGATTTTTGGAAAGCGCAAGGAATTCTGGACATTATTTTTCTGAGGAAAAGCTTTTTGATAATTATATTTCTATACAAAGTGCATTATCGGAAACTAAGATAAATGACTGATTATTTATTTCAATACTTTGGATATGATAAATTGAAATCTGACCTTGTATGAAAGGCGAGATGCAGCGGGGCCCACTCGGCCCCGCTGGACCTGCTGGTGAAATAGCCTTAACCATTCCTTAACCAAGGGCTTCGGCCGGCGCGGTCTCCGCGCGGCCGTGGTGCCGGCAGTGGGGAATGGTTGGGAATGAACGACGCGTTGCGCGGCCTTGGCTTTCCGGTGTTTCCCGCGCTCGTGGCGCTCGCCGCGCTGGCGCTGGCCGGATGCCAAACCACCCGCGGCCCCGTCGCCGCCGGCCCTTCGGCCGGCGGCACCGCCGACGCCCGGACGGCCGCGACGGCACCGGTTTCCACAGGCAAGACCGTCGCCTTCGAGTCGATCGACGGGCCGCCGCAGCCGGTTTTCACCAGGCTGGTTAACAGCCTCGGCACCGGCGCCACCAGGCGGCGGATCGAGGTGGTGTCGCGCGAGAGCGCAGCGACCTACCGGGTGCGCGGCTATCTCGCCGCCAGTGTCGAGGACGGCAAGGGCACGGTGGACTGGGCCTGGGACGTGTTCGACGACACCGACCGGGTGCGGGTGATGCGGGTTGCCGGCACCGAAGAGGTCGGCAGCGGCGACGATGTGTGGGACCAGCTCGACCAGGCCGAGCTCGACCGGATCGCCGCGAAAGGACTGGACGGCATCGTCGCCCAGCTCGCCGACGCCTCCGAAGACCCTGCGGCTCCCGCGGGAACGACGGCACCCGCCGCTCACGAGCCGGCCGCCGCCGACGCCCCGGTGGAGAGTGAGGTTTCGGGCGGGACGCAGGCATCTGCCGCTGCGGAAGACGCTACGGCCGTCGCCGATGCTCCCGAGGCCCTTGCGCTGGCGCCGCGCTCCTGAGGCGGCCGGACGCCGGGAGCACCGGCCTGCGCCCTCCCGCGCGCGGCATGGCGGGCGCGGGCATTCCCCGGCTTTACAGCGTCGTCCGGCCCGCCTATCAGGGCTTCGCGACGGCCAAGCGACGGCCCTCGCGCCGATAGGACGGCTTGGAGCGCGCCGGAATGTCCACCAATAACGGATCCATCAAAATCGTTGCCGGCAACGCCAATCGTCCCCTGGCCGAAGCGGTGGGCGCCTATCTCTCGACATCGCTGACGCAGGCCGTGGTGCGCCGCTTCGCCGATATGGAGATTTTCGTCGAGATCCAGGAGAACGTGCGCGGCAAGGACGTCTTCATCCTGCAGTCCACCTCGTTCCCGACCAATGACAATCTCATGGAGCTGCTCATCATCACCGATGCGCTGCGCCGCTCCTCCGCCCGCCGCATCACCGCCGTGCTGCCCTATTTCGGCTATGCCCGGCAGGACCGCCGCTCGTCCGGCCGGACCCCGATCTCGGCGAAGCTGGTGGCCAACCTCATCACCCATGCCGGTGCCGACCGCGTGCTGACGGTGGACCTGCATGCCGGGCAGATCCAGGGCTTCTTCGACATCCCCACCGACAATCTGTTCGCCGCCCCGGTGATGGTGCAGGACATCAAGTCCCGCTTCGACCTCTCCAACATCACCGTGGTGTCGCCGGATGTGGGCGGCGTGGTGCGCGCCCGGGCGCTCGCCAAGCGCATCGACGCCCGGCTCGCCATCGTCGACAAGCGCCGCGAGCGCCCCGGCGAGAGCGAGGTGATGAACGTGATAGGCGACGTCGAGGGCACGCGCTGCATCCTCGTCGACGACATCGTCGATTCCGGCGGCACGCTGGTGAACGCGGCGGATGCTCTGCTGGCGCGCGGGGCGCTGGAGGTCTATGCCTACATCACCCATGGCGTGCTGTCCGGCGGCGCGGTGGCCCGCGTCACCGCGTCGAACCTCAAGGAACTGGTGATCACGGACTCGATCCAGCCGACCGAGGCGGTGCGCGTCGCCCGCAACATCCGCGTCGTCTCGATCGCGACGCTGATCGGCGAAGCGATCAGCCGTACCGCGCATGAGGAAAGCGTCTCCGGCCTGTTCGACTGAGTCGGCCCCCAGCTCTGCGCCAGGAGCATGGCGGGGCTGAAAGCCGAGTCATCTCAGGCAACTGCGCGCCCGGCTCTGCCCCGGCTGCGGTGGCAGGCCGCCACGATGTGGCGGGTTTTCCGACGGCTTGCCTTTTTCGGTCCATTTTTCGTGACGATTCTGCCCTCTGGCTTGAACGACACGAAGGAGGCCGGATGCAGCGTCCCCTGCTCACCGCCCTGCTGGCGCTTGGTATCGCCGCCCCTGCCCATGCCGACCAGCCCGCCGTCGATCCGTGGGCCGGCATCTCCATTCTCGACCCGGCCGAGACGCCGGGCCCCGTCGACAGCGCCCATCCTTATGAAGACGCCGTCGCCAACGCCGAGGCGCCGGTGGAGGATCACGACGCCAGCGACGGCACGCCGATGACCATCACCGTTTCGCCCCCGCCCCAGCAGGATGCCGGGGCGGCCGAGCAGCAGGCCGCCGTGCCGCCGGTACCGTCCGGCGCGGCGCCGGAGCCCGGCTATGTCTGGTCGACCCTCGGCGGCTTCGTGCCGCCCGCCCGCACCCTCGACGGGCCGACACCGGCCGAGCAGGTCATCAGGAACGCGACGGCCGGCACCGCCGCGACATCTGCCCGGCGCACCCTGCCGACCAGCCTCGATCTCTCCCGCGGCCCCGCCAGCGTGAGCGTCAGTACCGACGTGTCCGCCAGTTCCCCGGTCTCTTCGGCTCTGGCGACGTCGGCCGGCGGCGCCTCGGGCGAGGTGAAGGGCCGCATCGACTATGCGCTGGACAGCCTCGTCATCTACGGCACCGGCAATGTCGGCGCCGCCGCCGGCGGATCGGCGGTGTCGCTGCATGACGGCTCGGCCATCGGCAGCAGCTACACCGTGCCGCTCGCACCAAATGGCGACACGCTCGGCATGTCGGCGGAACTCGCCAATAAGTCCAGCGTCAGCACCTCCGTGGAGCTGCGCGGTCCTCTCGGCCCGTTTGAGCGCTTCTTCTCGGTGGAGCATGCCCGCACGATCGGCACCACCGGCACCGAGACCGTGAAGGCGGGGATTCTCGGCAAGTTCTAGCCGGGTGTTCCAGTTCGACGCGTTCCAGCGGCCGGCGATCCCCTTGGTCCCGCACCGGGGAAACCACCGCCCGGCCACGGCTCCACCCGTTCCGGCGGACCTTTGGCGCCGGCGAACATTGCCCCGGCCCGGCTTTGCTGCTATGAGCCCGCCCGTCGTCCGGCCTATCCGCACCCCTGGAGGCGCGTCGGGCGGCATTCGAACCTCGATCGCCTGACGCGACGGGCCGCGAAAGCGGCCCTGTTTCGTTGGGCATGACCCATGAAGGAACATAGCCATGACCGCCATCAAGGAACTGAAGGCGTCGGCGCGCACGAAGGTCGGCAAGGGGGCCGCTCGTGCAGAACGCCGCGCCGGCCGCGTGCCCGCCGTGATCTACGGCGACGGCAAGGCCCCTCTCGGCATCACGCTCGACTATACCGAGATCACCCGCACCATCTATGCCGGCCACTTCCTCACCACGCTGTTCAACGTGGATGTGGAGGGCGAGAAGCACCGCGTCATTCCGCGCGACTACCAGCTCGACCCGCTGAAGGACCTGCCGCTGCATGTCGACTTCCTGCGCGTCGCGCTCGGCGCCACGCTGACGGTGGACGTTCCGGTCCACTTCAGCAACGCCGAGACCGCCCCGGGCATCAAGGCCGGCGGCACGCTGAACGTCGTCGCCCACACGGTGGAACTCAACGTGCCGGCCGACGCCATTCCCGAGGCGATCACCGTCGACCTCGGCAAGGCGGGCCTGGGCGATTCGATCCATCTCTCGGAGGTCGAGCTTCCGGCCGGCGTGACCTGGGCGGGCCATGGCGACGACACCCTCGCCACGATCGCGGCTCCCTCGGGCCTGAAGGAAGCCGAGGCCGACGAGGCCGCCGCTGCGGCTGCAGCCGCCGCCACCCCGGGCAAGAAGTGATCTGACGCGCGTTTCGGGCCGGGAGCCTGCCTGATGTTCCTCTTCACGGGGCTCGGCAATCCCGGCCCGAAATATGCCGGCAACCGGCACAATATCGGCTTCATGGCGGTGGACGCCATCGTCCGCCGCCACCGCTTCTCGCCCTGGCGCCGCCGCTTCCAGGGCGCCGCCTGCGAGGGCGAGATCGCCGGCGTGAAGGTGCTGGCGCTGCTGCCGGAAACCTACATGAACGAGAGCGGCCGCGCCGTGGCCGAGGCCCAGCGCTTCTACAAGATCGCGCTTGGCGACGTGGTGGTGTTCCACGATGAGCTCGAC
>CAZIXP010000026.1:0-8701 GCA_964543245.1 uncultured Starkeya sp. | reverse complement strand
CCCGCCAAGGTGCGGGTGAAGACCGGCGGCGGCAATGCCGGGCATAACGGCCTGCGCTCCATCACCGCCCATTGCGGCAATGATTATGCCCGCGTCCGGCTCGGCATCGGCCATCCCGGCGACAAGGCGCTGGTCACGCATTTCGTGCTGAACGATTTCGCCAAGGCCGAACAGCCCTGGGTCGAGGCGGTGTGCGACGGTTGCGCCGAGCTGGCGGAACTGCTGGTCCAGCGCAAGGTCGACGAGTTCCAGAGCCGGCTGCACCTTCTCCTCGAGGCGCGCGGCATCGATCCCGTGGCGCCGCACAAGAGCTGACCCACCGCCGCCTGCGCCGGCCGGCCGTAGCCGCCGGCCGTGGAAAGCCTCGCCGGAGGCGCGCGCACCGGCTTCCCGGCACGGTGGGGATTGCGGTCGGCGCGCCCGGGCCTTACCACCCTCCCAGCACAGCAACCCTTACCTGACGGTCTTCCCCCATGGGCTTCAAATGCGGCATCGTCGGCCTGCCGAACGTCGGCAAGTCGACCCTCTTCAACGCCCTCACCCAGACGGCGGCGGCGCAGGCGGCGAACTACCCGTTCTGCACCATCGAGCCGAATGTGGGCGATGTCGCGGTTCCCGATCCGCGCCTCGAGACGCTGGCGAAGATCGCCGGCTCCCACCAGATCATCCCGACCCGCCTCACCTTCGTGGACATCGCCGGGCTGGTGCGTGGCGCCTCGAAAGGCGAAGGCCTCGGCAACCAGTTCCTTGCCAATATCCGCGAATGCGACGCCATCGCCCATGTGGTGCGCTGTTTCGAGGATTCCGACGTGACCCATGTCGAGGGCAAGCTGGCGCCGCTCTCCGACATCGAGACCATCGAGACCGAGCTGATGCTCGCCGATCTCGAGAGCCTCGAGAAGCGCGCCGCCGCGCTGGAAAAGAAGGCCAAGGGCGGCGACAAGGACGCACGGGAGCTGCTCGACCTCATGAACCGGGCGCTGGTGCTGCTGCGCGAGGGCAAGCCGGCCCGCCTCGTCGAGGTGAAACCGGAGGAGGAGAAGGCTTTCCGCATGCTCGGCCTGCTGTCCTCCAAGCCGGTGCTCTATGTCTGCAATGTCGAGGAGGCCTCCGCCCGCGACGGCAACGCGCTGTCCCGTGAGGTCTTCGCCCGCGCCGCCGAGGAGGGCGCCAAGGCGGTCGTAGTCTCCGCCAAGATCGAGAGCGAGATCGCGGTGCTGCCCGCCGCCGAGCAGAAGGACTATCTCGAAGCCATCGAGCTGGAGGAGCCCGGCCTCAACCGCATCATTCGCAGCGGCTACGAACTGCTGAAGCTCGTGACCTACTTCACCGTCGGCCCGAAGGAAGCCCGCGCCTGGACCATCACCGCCGGCACCAAGGCGCCGGGGGCGGCGGGCGTCATCCATTCGGACTTCGAGAAGGGTTTCATCCGCGCCGAAACCATCGCCTTCGACGATTATGTCCGTGGCAATGGCGAAGCCGGGGCCCGCGACGCCGGCCGGCTGCGGCTGGAGGGCAAGGAATATGTCGTCGCCGATGGCGACGTGCTGCATTTCCGCTTCAACACCTGAGGCCGGCCTCTCCCCGCTTGACGCCGGCGCCGGCCTCCCATGAGATCAGTCGCGGGCGGAGTCGCCCCGTCGGGAGCCGCCGGGGGCGCCCGACACCCGCAGCCCCGAAGGGAGAGCGACGCCGTCCATGCTGTTCTGGGAGGATTTCCACGAGGGACACGTGGCGAGCTGCGGCCGCTATGTGGTGGGACGCGAGGAAATTCTCGCCTTTGCCCGCGACTTCGATCCCGCGCCGATCCACCTCGACGATGCCGCGGCGGCGGCGACGCCGCTGGCCGGCCTCGCCGCTTCCGGCTGGCACATCTGCGCCATCTTCCAGCGTCTGCTGACCGACGGGCTGCTGCTGAAGGCCGACTGCCTCGGCTCGCCCGGCATCGAGGAAGCGCGCTTCCTCCAGCCCGTGCACCCCGGGGCGGTGCTGAGCCTGCGCCGTGCGGTGCTGGAGACCCGCGCCTCGAAGAGCCGGCCGGAAATGGGGCTGGTCAAGTTCCGCTTCGAGCTGCTGGACAGCGCCGGCACCGCGGTGTTCGAGCTGATCGGCACGCTGCTGTTCGGGCGGCGCAACCCCGGGGCGCGGCTGGCATGAGGTTCTTCGAGGATATCGCCGTTGGCGACACGGAGAAGCTCGGCAGCCACACCTTCTTCGAAGACGAGATCATCGGCTTCGCCCGCGCCTGGGATCCGCAACCGTTCCACATCGACCCGCTGCTGGCGATGCGGACCCATTTCGGCGGCCTCGCCGCCTCCGGCTGGCACACTGCGGCGATCTGGGCCCGGCTGCGGGCCGCGGCGCAGGCGAGGCTGCACGCGCAGCTGCGCGCCCGTGGCGAGCGCGCGCCCCGCATCGGCCCCTCCCCTGGCTTCAAGAACCTCAACTGGCTGAAGCCAGTGCGGCCGGGCGACACCATCTCCTTCGTCAGCGAGGTCACCTCCAAGAAGCCGAGCGCGAGCCGGCCGGAATGGGGCCTCGTCTTCACCCACGAGACCGGCACCAACCAGTATGGCCGGCTCGCTTTCGAGTTCACGAACTGCGTCTTCGTGGAGCGGGTGGAGGCGTGAGCCCGCCGGCGACAACCGCTTCCGCCTCCGGCGGGCTCGGCCGACGGCAAACCCGTCCGCAGCCTTGAACATCTCGCCCATGACCCGCGCTGGCGCTGCACGGGGCTCGCAACGCTGTCCCGGCGAACGCCCGAGGGCGTGAACATGTCCGACTGCGACGGCATCCTGCCCGCCGGCGTGGGACTGAGGCCTGCCCACGGGATGGGCGCCGGATCGGAACGTCACGGCGCCCCCGTCCCGGCAGCACCTCAACGAAAAAGGGCCCCGCGAGGGGCCCTGATTCATCTGGTAGCCGAAGCCCGCCCTCAGTGGACGCTCTTCCACACCTTCTTCTTGGTGAAGTAGAGCAGGCCGGCAAAGACGATGAGGAAGATCATCACCTGGAAGCCGATGCGCTTGCGCTCTTCGAGATGCGGTTCGGCGAGCCACATCATGAAGGCGGTGACGTCACG
Source organism: uncultured Starkeya sp. (assembly GCA_964543245.1). Classification (GTDB taxonomy): domain Bacteria; phylum Pseudomonadota; class Alphaproteobacteria; order Rhizobiales; family Xanthobacteraceae; genus Ancylobacter. The sequence goes on along the minus strand of CAZIXP010000026.1, from coordinate 5,619 downwards.
GGAATACTGGTCCACCGTCTGCGGGGTGCCGTCGGTGTAGGTCACCTGGTCGGCGGAGAGCGGCGGCGGCATCTTGATGGCGTGGCCGGGGAAATACTCGTTGTAATAGGCGCCTTCCGGCACGGTGACGCCTTCCGGCGCGTCCTTGTAGCCGTTCAGCAGGGCGTGGATGTAATCCGGCCCCTGCTCCTGGTACTGGCGCAGGATGTCGATCAGGAAGCCGGGGAAGCCGACCTCATAGGTCCGCGCCTTGGCCAGCACCGAGAAGTCCGGGGGGTAGGCGCCGCCATTCGAGGCGCGGGCCGCCTGCTCGTTGGGGAAGGGCGAGGGCCAGTGGTCCGAGAGGCGCCCGGGGCGCTCGAACATGTCGCCCGCGTCGTTCGGCCCGTCCTGCACCTTGTAGGCCTCGGCGACCGCCTTGGCCTGCGCCTCGGAAAACTGCGGGCCGCCGGGCTGGGCGAGGTTGCGGAAGGCGAAGAGGTGCGCCGCATGGCAGGAGGAGCACACCTCGCGGAACACCTGGAAGCCGCGCTGGACCTGGGCGCGGTCGAACTTGCCGAACGGGCCGGCGAAGGTCCAGCTCTCGCGGTGCGGCTTGGGCGCCCCGTGGCCTTCCTGGGCGGAGGCGGGAGCGGCAGCCAGCATCGCAACCGCGGTCACGAGGCCGAGGGAGAGCGAGCGGAGGGAAGCAAAGCGCATGTTCATCGTTCCTGCTCCGCTCACGCCGGTTTCGTCTTGCCGAGCACCGCCTCGGTTATCGAGGCCGGCACCTGCCGGGGCTTCTCGAACAGGCCGAGCAGCGGCAGGATGATCAGGAAGTGGGCGAAGTACCAGATGGTCAGGATGCGGCCGGCGATCACGTAGCCGCCTTCCGCCGGCTTCGAGCCGAGCCAGCCGAGGCCGATGCACACCGCCACCCAGATCCAGAAGAACTGGCGGAACAGCGGGCGGTAGGCCGCCGAGCGCACCTTGGAGGTGTCCAGCCACGGCACGAAGAACAGCACGATGATCGCGCCGAACATGGTGAGCACGCCGCCGAGCTTGTCCGGCACCGAGCGCAGCATCGCGTAGAAGGGCAGATAGTACCATTCGGGCACGATATGGGCCGGCGTCACCAGCGGGTTGGCCGGGATGTAGTTGTCGGCGTGGCCGAGATAGTTCGGGATGTAGAACACGAACCAGGCGAAGAAGAGCAGGAAGCACACCATCGCGAAGCCATCCTTGATGGTCGCGTAGGGGGTGAAGGGCACGGTGTCCTTCGCCGTCTTCGGCTCGACGCCGGTCGGGTTGTTCTGGCCGACCACATGCAGCGCCCAGACGTGCAGGACGACGACGCCCGCGATCATGAAGGGCAGCAGGTAGTGCAGCGAGAAGAAGCGGTTCAGCGTCGGGTTGTCCACCGCGAAGCCGCCCCACAGCCATTCGACGATGGTCGGGCCGACCACCGGGAAGGCGGAGAACAGGTTGGTGATGACGGTGGCGCCCCAGAAGCTCATCTGCCCCCACGGCAGGACGTAGCCCATGAAGCCGGTCGCCATCATCAGCAGGTAGATGATCACGCCGAGGATCCACAGCACCTCGCGCGGGGCCTTGTAGGACCCGTAATAGAGGCCGCGGAACATGTGGATGTACACCGCGATGAAGAACATCGAGGCGCCGTTGGCGTGGATGTAGCGAAGCAGCCAGCCATAGCTGACGTCGCGCATGATGTGCTCGACCGAGTCGAAGGCGAGCGTGACATGCGGGGTGTAGTGCATCACCAGCACGACGCCGGAGAGGATCTGGCACACCAGCATCAGCGACAGGATGCCGCCGAAGGTCCACCAGTAGTTCAGGTTCCGCGGCGTCGGGTAGGCCACGAAAGAGGAGTGCAGCAGCCCGACCAGGGGAAGCCGGCTTTCGAACCACTTCAGCGCCGGGTTCTTCGGCTCGAATGTCGCGTGTCCGCTCATGGTGATGTCGTCCCTTGAACCCGGCTCAGCCGATGGAGATCTTCGTGTCGGACACGAAGCTGTAGGGCGGGATCGCGAGGTTCTCGGGCGCCGGGCCGCGACGCACGCGGCCCGCGCTGTCATATTCGGAACCGTGGCAGGGGCAGAACCAGCCGTCATACTCGCCGGAATGGCCGATCGGGACGCAGCCGAGATGGGTGCAGATGCCGATCACCACCAGCCACTTCTCGCGGTCGGCGGCGGCGCGGTTGGCGTCGGTCGCCGGCGCGTCCGCCGGGAGATTGGCGTTGCGCGCGACCGGGTCGATGAGCTGGGAGAGCTGGACCGCCTTGGCCTTGGCGATGTCGTCGGGCGTGCGGTTCCACACGAAGACCGGCTTGCCGCGCCATTTCACCGTGATGATCTGGCCTTCGGCGACCTGGGTCAGGTCGACCTCGGTGGAGGAAAGCGCCAGCACCGAGGCGTCCGGCTGGAGCTGCGAGATGAAGGGCCATACCAGCGCAGCCGCCCCGACCGCGCCCACCGCGCCGGTGGCGATGTACAGGAAGTCGCGGCGAGTGGTTTCCGCCGTCTCGGTTGATGCCACGTTCGGTTCCCTTTCCCTCGACTGCGCCGTCCCCTCCCGCGTCGGCGCAATCCCCAGGGCACCGGTGGACGGGACGCGGCCCGCGAAACCGGACGCCACCCCCTGAACCGGGGTCCGGCGCCGTCCCGGCAGGCGGGAGACACCGACAGGGCCCCGCGCGCCGCGAGGCCGGTGACGCAGCGCCGCTCACGCGAAGCCACGTACCTTCGACCGCCTCTAATTGCATCGTCGCTGCCCCTTGTCCAGATCGCGGCAGTGCGTCAGTGAGTCCTGCCTTGCCCGGCAGCAACGCCTTGACTCCCGCCGGATGCTGCCGCGGCGTCAGCCCTGCGCTGAATCGCCGCCCGTCCACCCTCCAGCCGGGCGTCGCCACCGGGCCGCGGCTGCGCCCGGCCACCCCGTGAAGGTTTCCGCCATGCCGCCCGCGCTCGCGCTCTACCAGCCGGACATCGCCCAGAACGCGGGCACCCTCGCCCGGGCGGCAGCCTGCCTCGCCGTGCCGCTGCACATCATCGAGCCGGCCGGCTTTCCGGTGGGGGATGCTGGCTTCCGCCGCGCCGGCATGGACTATCTCGACCGCGCCGCGATCCGGCGTCACAGCTCCTTCGCCGCCTTCGAGGGCTGGCGCCGGGCCGAGGGCCGCCGGCTGGTGCTGTGCACGACCCGGGGCGCGCAGCCCTATACAGACTTCGCCTTCGCCGCCGCGGACCTGCTGCTGCTCGGCCGGGAGAGCGCCGGCGTGCCGGACGAGGTCCACGCCGCGGCGGATGCCCGCATCGTCATTCCGCTGGCGCCGGGCGCCCGCTCGCTCAATGTCGCGCTGGCGGGCGCCATGATCCTCGGCGAGGCGCTGCGCCAGCTCGGGGCCTGGCCGGCGGCAGCGGCCGGCTGAGCCTTCACTCCGCCGCCGCCGCCTCCTCGTCGGCCGCGTCGAGAAACCCGCCGGACTGGCGCTGCCAGAGCCGGGCATACAGCCCGCCGCGGGCCACCAGCTCGGCATGGGTGCCCGTCTCGACCACCCGGCCATGCTCCATCACCACCAGCCGGTCCATGCGGGCGATGGTGGACAGCCGGTGGGCGATGGCGATGACGGTCTTTCCCGCCATCAGCTCGTCGAGATTGGACTGGATCGCCGCCTCGACCTCGGAATCGAGCGCCGAGGTCGCCTCGTCCAGCACCAGAATCGGCGCGTCCTTCAGCAGCACCCGGGCGATGGCGATGCGCTGGCGCTGCCCGCCGGAGAGCTTCACGCCCCGCACGCCGACATGGGCGGCGAGCCCCTGCCGGACCTGCGGGTCGACCAGCGTGCCGATGAAGGCGTCGGCATGGGCGCGCCGGGCCGCCAGCGCGATCGCCTCGTCGCCGGCCTCGGGGCGGCCATAGCGGATGTTGTCGCGCACCGAGCGGTGCAGCAGCGAGGTGTCCTGCGTCACCACGCCGATCTCCGCCCGCAGCGTTTCCTGCGAGACGCCCGCGATGTCCTGGCCGTCGATGAGGATGCGGCCGCGCTCGGGATCGTAGAAGCGCAGCAGCAGGCTCACCAGCGTCGACTTGCCGGCGCCGGAGGGGCCGACGAGCCCGACCCGCTCGCCCGGCTTCAGCACGAGATCGAGCCCCTCGATGACGCCCCCGCCCTTGCCGTAGTGGAACGAGACCTGCTCGAACCGGATCTCGCCCCGGCTCACCCGCAGGGCCGGTGCCGCGGCGGGATCGACCACGGTGTGGGGCTGGGCGATGGAGAGGATGGCTTCCTGCACCGTGCCGACATTCTCGAACACGCCGGTCACCACCCACATGATCCAGCCGGACATGTTGGTGATGCGGATGGCAAGGCCGGTGGAGAGCGCGATGGCGCCGAGATTGATCGCCCCGGTCGACCACAGCCACACGCCGAGTGCGCCGACCGCCCCCAGCATCGTGCTGTTGAGCACGCTGATGGTCAGCGCCATCTGGGTGATCTGCCGCTGCTGGGCACGGAAATCGCTGTTATGGGTGGCGAGCGCGTCGCGGACATAGGCGTCCTCGCGGTCGCCATGGGCGAACAGCTTCACCGTCATGACGTTGGTGTAGCTGTCGACGATGCGGCCGGAGAGCATGGAGTTCGCCGCCGAGGTCGCCTTGGAGAGGTGGCGCACCCTGGGCACGAAGCGCGAGAGCGCGAGGATGTAGAGCCCGATCCACAGCACCATCGGCACCGCCAGCCGCCAGTCCGCCTCCGCGAACAGGATGACGGCGCTCACGGCATAGACGGTGACGTACCAGAGCGCGTCGATCACCTCGACCACCGAGCCGCGCAGCGCCGGCCCGGCCTGCATCACCCGGTTGGCGACGCGGCCGGCGAAGTCGCCCTGGAAATAGGCGAGGCTCTGCCGGATCACCCAGCGGTAGGACTGCCAGCGAATCAGGCTGCCGACATTGGCGGTGATGGTCTGGCGGACCAGCACGTCGTGCAGCGCATTGGCGCAGGGCCGCGCCACCACCACGACGAAGGCCATCCACAGCATGGTCCGGCCGTGGTCGGCGAAGATGGTCTGCGGCGAGGAGCCCTGCAGCAGGTCGACGATCTGCCCGACATAGCGGAACAGCGAGACCTCGATGAGGGCGACGAGGAAGGCGGCGCCTAGCGCGGCAACGAAGACCCAGCCGGTCTGCCGCACGAAGTGCCAGTAGAATCGGCCGAGCTGCTCCGGCGGCCGCACGATGGCGGCGGGACGGAACGGATCGACCAGATTCTCGAAGAAGGCGAAGAGTCGCGTCAGCATGGTGCGCCTTCTGCGCCGGCGATGCGGCGCCAGTGTGTCGGCGACGCCAGCCCGTGTGGCAAAGACGCGCGGCACCCTCGCGCGCCACAAGGCAAGCACCGATGCCGGTATCATCGAACGGACATGGCCGCGGCATAGACTGACCGCCTTATCAGGAGAGCGACATGCCCCGCAGCCACCGCGAAAACCATTTCGTCGACCGCGCCGGCTGGCTGCGCGCCGCGGTGCTCGGCGCCAATGACGGCATCCTCTCCACCGCGAGCCTCATCGTCGGCGTCGCCGCGGCCGACCGCGACCGCGGCGCGGTGCTCCTCGCCGG
>CAZIXP010000025.1:23060-39056 GCA_964543245.1 uncultured Starkeya sp. | reverse complement strand
CATCACCCGAGCAGCGCGGCGAATGGCGCGGCGAATACGCGGATAGACGCCGCACGGGCACAAATTGGTGATAGCCGCGTGTATATCTTCATCGCTGGGGGCGGGGTTGGTCTTCAGCAGCATGGCGGCGGCCATGACGTCGAAATCCGCCGGCGGCTCGTCGGCGAGGCAGATGAAGATCAGCCCTTCCAGCGAGCGGACGTGGACCGGCTTCAGCCCGTGGCAGGCCTTGTCGAAATCGGTGCCCATGTGCTCGGCGTGGAGCAGCTTGCCGTCGAGGCCATAGGTCCAGGAATGGTAGCGGCAGACGAGATTGCCGACCGTGGTCTTGTAGTCGAGCAGCAGCCGCGCGCCGCGGTGGCGGCACACATTGTGGAAGGCGCGGATCTCGTTGTCGTCGTCGCGGGTGACGATGACGGAGCTCTTGCCGATGTCGAGCGACATGGCGTCGCCCGGCTCCGGGATGTCGGGCTCGACGCCGACGAAGATCCAGTGCCGGCCAAAGATGATGTCGAGGTCGGCCTCGAAGATCTCGGGGCTGGTGTAGAACGGCGCTTCGAGGCTGAAGCCCGGCTTGCGGCGGGCGACCAGCGCCTTGAGCGGCGTGTGGGTCATGTCGAGCATCGCGGATCTCCCTCGCGCGGTTCCGGTTGCCCGTGTTCCCGTCGGGCCGGCGCGCGTCTTCTGGAATTGTTCGACCAAACGGCGCTGCCGACTTTAACGGATGCGACGCGCGCTTTCATATGGGCGACATTTGCGGCGCATCCCTGGGCATGCCGTCGCGGGAGGCAGCGCGGGTTGGGGCCGCGGGGCTGCGCGGCGCCACCCGCCGGGCATGCCGGGCCTGCCGGCCCGCTCGCCCGGCCTGCGTGGCCATGGCAGGATGCCGGCGCGCCGCGCGCGGCCGCTCCCCGCCTCCGCCCCTTCCCCTGCCGTGCCGGACATCCCGATGAAGCCGCTTCTCGCCACGTGGCAGCTCTGGGCGCTGCTCTCCGCCGCCTTCGCCGCGCTCACCGCCATCTTCGCCAAGGTCGGGGTGAGCGGGGTGGGCTCGGACTTCGCCACCTTTGTGCGCACTGTGGTGATCCTCGCCACCCTCGCGGCGATGCTGACGCTGACCGGGGGCTGGCAAGGGCTCGCCACCCTGGCGCCACGGGCGGTGCTGTTCCTGGTGCTGTCGGGGCTGGCCACCGGGGCGTCGTGGCTCTGCTATTTCCGCGCGCTGCAGCTGGGCGAGGCCTCGCGCGTCGCCCCCATCGACAAGCTGAGCGTGGTGCTGGTGGCGGTGTTCGCCGCGCTGTTCCTCGGCGAGCGGCTGACCGCTATGGGGTGGCTCGGCGTCGCGCTCATCGGCGGCGGCGCGCTGCTGGTGGCGAGCGGGCTGTGAGCTCCCTCACCCCCGCGCCTTCTGCCGCCAGGCCGAGGGGCTGGCGCCGGCGAGGCGCTGGAATTCGCGGTTGAAGTTCGACTTGGTGAGGAAGCCGGCCTCCAGCATCACCCGGGTGACCGGCAGATCGGTGGTCTCCAGCAGCCGGCAGGCCTCGCGCACCCGGTAGCCATTGACGAAATGCGACACCGAGAGGCCGTGGACGCGGTTGATCGCCTGCGAGACCTGCCGGGCCGGCCGGCCCAGCCGCCGCGCCAGCCGGCCGAGATTGAGCTCGCCATCGGCATAGAGCCGGGTGCGGAGCATCAGCGCGTCGGCGGCGGCGGCGAGGGCGTGATCCTCCCCGTCCGGGACGGGTGCGCTCGCCGCCGGCGGGGCGTCGGCGGCCTCGGCGGATGAAGGCAGGCCGGCTTCCGGCGGTTCCGGGGTGCCGGCCTCGGCCGCGCCGGATTCGGCGGCCGCGGCGGCGGCGCCGAGCAGCAGCAGCGCCAGCACATTGCCCAGCGTCACCACCGCCGGGGCGTGGCGCCCGCCGGCGAGGTCGAGGTCGAGGCTGATCGCGACATCCATCAGCGCCGAGGCGATGAGGGCGCCGCCCGTCACCACCAGCGCGCGGTAGGAGCGGACCGTGCCGTCCAGCCGTGCCGCCACCAGCCCGTCCGGCCCCAGCCGCGCCAGCCAGAGCAGCGCCGCGCCATAGCCGAGGAACAGCGCGACGATGGCCGGCCCCACCGGCCCGGTGTCGATGAGGAAGAGCGCCGCCACCGCGAGCGGCGCCGGCAGGTGCAGCAGGTCGCGCCACCGCCAGAGCCCCGGCCCGGCGCCTTCCGGCCCGGCGGCCTCCGGCTCGGCGAGGCTGTGGAAGGCGAGGAAGGCCAGCGGCGCCAGCAGGCTCGCCGTCACCGCCTGCACCGGCAGCACCTGCCGCACGCCATAACCCCAGTTGAGCCCGACCAGCACCGATTGCAGGGCGTAGCCGCCGAGCAAGGCGAGGAACAGCGCGTGATGGCGTCCCGCGCCGCCGCCCCGCGCCATGCGCGCCAGCAGCAGGAGCAGCAGAAGGGCAACCACGAAGGGCAGGGGGACGAAGATCATCGGCAGCGCGCGGCATAGGGAGGTGGCGGCAGATGTGACCCGAATCGCGGGGCAGGTCGACCTCGATCGCGTTTCAGGTCGCAGGCGGCGGGGCTCTCCGGCCTGCTGCGGCCATCCCGAACCGGAGACCCGCCATGACCGCCTCGACCCCCGCTCCCCGCCGCCGCGCCGCACGCCGGGCGCGCGCCCTGCTCGCCGTGCCGGCGGCGCTGCTGCTGCTGCTGCTGCCCGCAGCCGCCGGTGCCCAGAGCCTCGCAGACCTCTCCGCGGTGCGGCGGGTGGAGATAGCGGGGGATGCCGCCCGTCTCGTTCTCTCCGCCCGGGCCGGCGCGCCGACCGGGGCGCAGATCGTGGCGCGGCGCGAGGGCTGGTTCGGCGGGTGGTATTCGAGCTGGTTCCACGAGCCCTGCGAAACCGCGAGCCGGCTTCAGCTGGAAGGGGAGGTGCTGCGGGTGGTGGTGAACGCGCCGCGCTTTCTCTGGAGCCGCGACTGCACGGTGGAGCTGCGCGCCGACCTGCCGGCCGGGGTGGATGTGCATGTCGCGCTGCCGGCCGCCTCCGCCCGGCTGGAGGGGCGCTTCGGCACGGTGGAGGTGGAGGGGCGGGCCTTCGACCTGGAGCTGGAAGGCGCCGCCGCCCGGACCCGCCTCGCCGGCGACGCGCTGCGGCTGCGCTATGACGAGGCGGAGGAGGCGAGCGCCGGCAGCGTGGAGGTGGAGGGGCGCGCCATCGACGCCGCGCTGCGCTTCGCCGGCACCGCGCCGCTGGCCTGGCGGGTGGACGCGCGGGCGGCGATGGTGGATGCCGGCCGGCCGAACGACCCCGCCGCCCCGCGCCATGTCGCGATGACCGGGGACTATGTGCATGTCGAGATCCGCTGAGCGCGGGCGCCGAGGCTCCCGCGGCGCGCCTTATTCCAAGAGCCGCGGCGCGCGTTTCTACTCGAGCAGCCGCTGCGCGTGCATCTACTCGAAGAGCCGCTGCGCGCGTTTTTACTCGAAGAGCCGCTGCGCGGCCTGGGTCTGCGCCGCCGCCGGGCTGGTGGCGCGGGCGTCGGACGGGGTGAAGCCGTGCAGCGCCTTGAACTGCCGGGAGAAATGCGCGCAGTCGGAGAAGCCGGCCTCCAGCGCGATGTCGGTCACCGAGCGGGCGGTGGTGTCGAGCAGGAAACGGGCATAGCGCAGCCGGATGCGGCGGTAGAACTCCGCCGGGCGCTGGCCCATCACCGACTGGAACAGCCTTTCGAGCTGCCGGGTGGAGAGCTGCAGCCGGCGGGCGATGTCGGCGATGGGCAGGGGGTCGGCGATGTGCTGCTCCATCAGGATCAGCGCGCGGCGCACCCGGTCGTCGGCGACGAGATCGACGATGGGCGGGTGCGGCTGCGCCTCGCTGCCCGGCCGCACCCGGTCCAGCATCATGACGTGGCGGCTCTTCTGCGCCACCGCCCGGCCGATGTGCTTTTCCACCAGCGCGGTGGCAAGGTCCGCCGCCCCGCCGCCGCCGGCGCAGGTGATGCGGTCGCCGTCGATCACATAGAGCCGGTCGGCAACCGGGGTGTGGTGGGGGAATTCGTCGAGAAAATCCTGGTAGTGGTACCACGAGACGCAGCAGCGCCGCCCGGTCATCAGCCCGGCGCGGGCCAGCACGAAGCTGCCGGTGCAGATGCCGACCAGCGGCACCCCCGCCCGGGCGGCGCGCTTGAGATAGCCGATGGTGGCCTCGTCCAGCTGCGGCCCGCCATGCAGCAGCCCGCCGATGACCACGATGTAGTGGAAGGCGGCGGGGTCGGTGAGCGGCGCGGTGGGCGAGACGGTGACGCCGCAGCTCGCCCGCACCGGCTCGGCGCTGGAGGCCATCACCTGCCAGCGCGCCAGGATCGGGCGGGAGCGGTCGCCCTCGTCGGCGGCGAGGCGCAGGTGGTCGACGAACAGCGAGAAGGCGGACAGGGTGAAGTTGTCGGCCAGCAGGAAGCCGACATTCAGGGCCGGCGCGTTGGCGCCGGTGGCCGGGCGAAGTGACCGCGTCTCGTTCGGCCGAAGCTCGTTCATCGGATCATTCTCTGCTGGCACGCCTGAACCCGCACCCGGGGGTGAACCGCGACATTAGCAAAGATCGCGCGCAAAGAGCGCAGGCAAAGATCGCGCCGACACGGGGGACCATCGCGGCGGGACGGGCGATGCGCCGGCACCGGCGACGCGGTGTCCGGCGCCAATCTGCAGCCGGCAATTGTGCTTGACGCCGCGCGCGGGATCACACGATGCTGACGGTGCCATGGCTGGGGTGGCATGGCCGGCGTCGTGGGGGACCGTTCCGCCTCCGGGGGGGTGCCGTGGAGTCCGTGCTCGGGATCGCGAAGGGCATCGCGACGCCGCTGTCGCTCGGCGCGCTGGCGATTCTCATCCTGTTCGGCCTGTTCAGGCTGCTTCTCGAGCGGCTGCCCATCGACACGGTCATCCCCGATCACGTCTACCGCATCCTCATGCGGGTGATCACCTATGTCTTCGTGGTCGCTCTGGTCGGGCTGTGCCTCGGCATTCTCGCCTATGTCGCGCCGCCGATCGTGGAGAAGGTGCTGTCGCGCCGCGATCTCACCGAAGGCTACGCGCTCCTGACCTCGCCGGAACGGGCGCAGCGTGTCGCCGGCATCGCGGCGCTGCAATCGGCGGGCCTCGCCAGCCCCGAGGCCGCAGGCGGGGTGTGCGCGGCGCTGTCGGCCTTCGTCCGCTCGGCCGGACCCTCGGGCGCGGTGACGGAGGGAAAGCTCAATGACGACGTGCAGGCGGCGGTGGAGGTGCTCAGCGGGCTGCTGCGTAAGGGCCGCTGTGGCGTGCTCGACCTGGCGAAGAGCGATCTGCGCCGGCTGCAGCTGCCCAAGGGCTTCCTGCGCGAGGCCCGGCTGACCGGCGCCCGGCTCGAGGAGGCGAATCTGCGCGGCGGCGACCTGGAAGGCGCGACGCTGACCGGGGCCGTTCTGCGCGACGCGGTTCTGGCCGGGGCCGACCTCGGCCGCGCCGTGCTGCAGGGCGTGCAGTGGGGCACCGCCGACCTTTCCGGCGCCGGCCTGACAGGCGCGGTCGGGCTGGCGGGCGCGGACCTGCGCAAGGTCGTCCTCGCCGGGGCGGTGATGGAGAGCGCCGACCTCAGGCAGGTGCGGCTGCCCGCCGAGGTGACGAAGGTGTCGTTCGCCGGCAGCGACCTGCGGGACGTCGATCTCGGCATGGTGCATGGCCTGTGCCGGTGGCAGGTCGAGGGCGCGCAGATCGACGCCACCACACGGGGGCTTCCGGCGAGCTATGCCTGCTGAGCCGGGGATCAGCCGCCGCCTCCTGCTGGAATGGGGCGTTGCCCTCGCCCTTCAGGCCCATCTGGCGGGGGAGGCCGCCGCCGATGAGGGGCTGACCTGCTTCGTCAACCAGAGCGCCATGCCGCGCGACGGGGTTGTCGCGGTGGGCGTCGTCGTCTGCGCCGATGTGGATCGCCATGCCGCCGGCCTCGCCGCCATCCGCGCGGCGCGCGGGCATCGCCGCCGGCTGTCCGGCCACAGCAATGACCGCTATGGCGCGGCGTTCTGCCTGTCCTGCGTGGACTATCTGCTGGCCCAGCCCGACATGCGCTTCATGTGCGCGCTGGTGGACGTCACCCGCTGGCCGGACGAGGCGCTGGAGCGCGACCAGATCGTCATCGGCTATCACCGCCGGGTTCTGGACGGATTGCGCATCGGCAGCGGCAATACCCGCCGGATCGTCATCGTGAACCGGGAAAGCCTCAGGACGGAGGAACTCGCGAGAGCGGTCGGCGGCTACACCCGCCCGGCCGACGCGATCGCCCGGGAGCCGGCGCGCAGCAGCGACCTGCTGCAGCTGGCCGGCTATCTCGCCGCCTGCCTGCGCTCGGCACAGGGCAAGGTGCGGATCGAAACCCGCGAGGCGCTTGCCACCCGGCTCGGCGCGCCGCTCGACGAGGCGTCGCTGCGGGCCAACCGCAAATTCCAGATGGTCCGGCTGGTGATCTGAAGGGCGGGCCGGGATAGCGCGGGATCGGGAGCCGGCCGTGCCGGGCCGTCCCTTGTTCACGGAAGTGAACAGTGTGGCCCGGCACGGCCGGCCCGGAAATGTCGCGGCCGCCGGGGCGCCCTGTCAAGCCGAGGGGTGCGGAAACGGCACGGCGGGACGGCGCTCGCGGGGCGGTGGCCCCCGCCGTCCTCAGCACTCCGGCAGGTTCACCGCGAGGCCGCCGAGCGAGGTTTCCTTGTATTTCGAGGCCATGTCGCGCCCTGTCTCGCGCATGGTGACGATGACCTTGTCCAGCGAGACGACGTGGGTGCCGTCGCCGTGCAGGGCGAGCGAGGCGGCGTTCACCGCGCTGATGGCGCCGAAGGCGTTGCGCTCGATGCAGGGCACCTGCACCAGCCCGCCTATGGGGTCGCAGGTCATGCCGAGATGGTGCTCCATGCCGATCTCGGCGGCGTTCTCGATCTGCTCGTTGCTGGCGCCGAGCGCCGCCGCCAGCCCGGCCGCGGCCATGGAACAGGCCACCCCGACCTCGCCCTGGCAGCCGACCTCGGCGCCGGAGATCGAGGCGTTCATCTTGAACAGCGCGCCGATGGCGGTGGCGGTGAGCAGGAACAGGTGCATGCCGGCCCGGTTGGCGCCGGGGCAATGGTCGCGGTAGTAGCGCAGCGTCGCCGGCACCACGCCCGCGGCGCCATTGGTGGGGGCGGTGACCACGCGGCCGCCCGCGGCGTTCTCCTCGTTCACCGCGATGGCGTAGAGGCTCACCCAGTCCATCACCTCGTGCGGGGTGGGGGCGTTGCGGGCGACGAGCCGGTCGCGGATGGCCTTGGCGCGGCGCTTCACCGCGAGGCCGCCCGGCAGCTCGCCGGTGGTGGCGATGCCGCGGTCGACGCAGGACATCATCGCCGCGACGATGCGGTCGAGATGGGCCTCCACCTCGGCGGCGGGGCGGCGGGCGTGCTCATTGGCAACCATCAGCTCGGCGATGGTGAGCCCCGCCGCCTCCGCCCGGGCCAGCAGCTCGCGGGCGTTGCGGAAGGGGAAGGGCAGCACCGCGTCGTCGCCGCGCACGGGCTGGCCGACCTCGGCCTCCGGCACCACGAAGCCGCCGCCGATGGAGCACCAGCGCTCTTCCGCGATGAGCGCGCCGCGGCGGTCGAAGGCGCGGAAGGCGAGGGTGTTGGGGTGCTTGGGGGTGTCGCTGACGCCGTCGAACAGGATGTCCAGCGCGGGATCGAAGCCGATGCCGTGGCGCCCGCCCAGCGCGAGGCGGCGGCTCTGCCGGGCCTCGGTGACCAGCGCGTCGGCGCGGTCCGGGTCCACCGTCTGCGGGCGCTCGCCGGCAAGGCCGAGGATCACCGCCTTGTCGGTGCCGTGGCCCTTGCCGGTCCAGGCCAGCGAACCGAACAGCGCCACCTCGGCCCGCGCCACCTCGGCGAGCAGGCCGGCGCGGTCCAGCCGCTCCACGAAGCTGAAGGCCGCCGCCATCGGTCCCACCGTGTGGGAGGAGGAGGGGCCGATGCCGATCTTGAAGAGCTCGAACACGCTGATCATGAACGTCCTCGCCGGAAGAGCGATGGCCCCGGCCGTAGCGAACCGGGGCCGGGTGGCCGGGGGCTTTCTGCGCGTGTCACGAGGACCGGCGGGGGCGGCTCAGCCGGTCCCGCGCCGCGCCTCTTCGAGGAGCTGCCAGATATAGGGCGCGAAGGAGCGCCAGACATCGATGAGGAAGACGTCCGTGGCGGTCCGCCGCAGCACGATCTCGGCCTTGGCGAAGACCGTGCGGGTGCACATGCCCACCGGGAACGCCTCCAGCGCCAGGTCCAGCGGGCAGCCCTGGTTCAGCACGAAGGCGGCGCGGGGGCCGGAGAGCTCGATGCCGACGCTGCGGGAGGACACGTCCACCAGCGCGTGCGGCAGGCCGGTGAGCGCGGCCTCGATCGTCTCGACCAGCGGCGCGGGGCTCTCGCCCGGCGCCAGCAGGATCCACTCGTCCGGCCCCAGCCACAGCGCGGCGCGGGTGCCGGCGGCGGCGAAGCGGCAGGCCTGCCGCGGCAGGCCGACCCCGAAGGCGGCGCCGGCCGGCTCGATCGCCGCCTCGCGGCCGCGGAAGGAGAGGCGCGCGGCGGCCGGCAGCAGGCGCAGACTGGCGCCGGCACCGGGGCGGCTGGCGGCGGCGAGCGCCTCCAGCGGCACGATCGGGTAGGGAACGCCGGTGTTGGGGGTCTCAGACATCGAACCGCTCTCCCTTGGGATCGTAGAAGACCGGCTCGGTCACCTCGACCTCGATCACGTCATACGGCATCGGCACGAAGAGCCGGGAGCCGATCCGCGCCCGCCCGCCCTTGATCATGGCGAGGGCGATGGAGCGGCCCAGCGTCGCCGAGCGGTAGGACGAGGTGACGTGGCCGAGCATCGGCACCGGCACCGGGACATTGGCGTCGGCCACGATCTGCGCGCCTTCCTCCAGCACGACATGGGGGTCGACGGTGAGGAGGCCGACCAGCTGCTTGCGGTCCGGCGCGCTCATCGAGGCGCGGGCGAGCGAGCGCTTGCCGACGAAGTCCTTCTTGGCCTTGCCGACCGCCCAGCCGAGGTTCACGTCGTCCGGGGTCGCGGTGCCGTCGGTCTCCTGGCCGACGATGATGTAGCCCTTCTCGGCGCGCAGCACGTGCATGGTCTCGGTGCCGTAGGGCGTGATGCCGAAGGGCTGCCCGGCGGCGTGGATCGCCTCCCACACTGCCCGGCCATGCTCGGCCGGCACGTTCACCTCGAAGCCCAGCTCGCCGGTGAAGGAGACGCTGAACACCCGCGCCGGCACCCCGGCCACCCGGCCGGTCCGCACGCTCATATGCGGCATGGCGGCGCGGGAGATGTCCATGTCCTCCACCAGCGGCGCCAGCACCTCGCGCGCCTTCGGCCCCTGCACCGCGATGACCGCCCACTGCTCGGTGGTGGAGGTCAGCCACACGTCGAGGTCCGGCCACTCGGTCTGGAGGTAGTCCTCCATATGGGCCAGCACCCGCGGCGCGCCGCCGGTGGTGGTGGTGACGTGGAAGCGGTCCGGCGCCATGCGGCCGATGACGCCGTCGTCCATGACGAAGCCGTCCTCGCGCAGCATCACGCCATAGCGCAGCCGGCCGGGCTCGAGCTTGGCCCAGGCGTTGGTGTAGATGCGGTTCATGAACTCGGCGGCGTCCGGGCCGACGATCTCGATCTTGCCCAGCGTCGAGGCGTCGAACATGCCGACCGAGGCCCGCACCGCGCGGCACTCGCGGGCGACCGCGGCGTGCAGGTCCTCGCCCTCGCGCGGGAAGACGAGGGCGCGCTTCCAGTTGCCGACATCCTCGAACAGCGCGCCGTTGTCGGCGGCCCAGCCGTGGATCGGGGTGGTGCGGGCGGGGTCGAACAGCTCGCCTCGCGCCGCGCCGGCGAAGATGCCGAAGCTGGTCGGGGTGAAGGGCGGGCGGAAGGTGGTGAGGCCGATCTGCGGCACCGGCGTCTTGAGCGCCTCGGACACGATGCCGAGGGCGTTCATGTTCGACGTCTTGCCCTGGTCGGTCGCCATCCCCGTCGTGGTGTAGCGCTTGATGTGCTCGATCGAGCGGAAGCCCTCGCGGGTGGCGAGCTTGATGTCCTTGGCGGTGACGTCGTTCTGCCAGTCGACGAAGGCCTTGGCGAAGGCGGGGTTGCGCCGGTGCGGGGTGGCGCCGATGTGGCCGTCCGTGCCGAGCGGGATGGCGAGGGTGGAGAAGCGGCGCGCCGGGGCGCTGCCGCCCCGGGCCGCCTGCGCCGCCGCGGCGCCGCGGGCATAGCCGTCTTCCAGCGCGTCGCCGAGCTCGAACAGGCCGCGGCAGGCGCCGGCGGAGCGCTCGCGCTCCACCGAGGTGCCGGGGATGTAGCAGCGCAGCGTCTCGTCCCACACCAGCTTGCCGCGGGACTGCGAGAACAGGTGGACGCTCGGGGTGAAGCCGCCGGACATCAGCACGAGGTCGCAGTCGAGGTTCTGGGCCGGGCCGAGGTCGTGGGGGCCGAGCCGGGTGAGGGTGGCGCCGCTGACCCGCAGCCGGCCGCGCGTGCCGGTGACCACGGTGCGCGGGCGCACCTCGATGCCGGCGGCCAGCGCCCGCGAGGCGAACTCGCCGGTGGGGGCCGGCCGCAGGTCGGCGATGGCGGCGATCTCGACGCCCGCCGCGGCGAGGTCGAGCGCGGCGCGGTAGCCGGCGTCGCAGGCGGTGAACACCACCGCGCGCTTGCCGGGCCGGGCGCCGTAGCGGGTCGCATAGGTGCGGGCGGAATCCGCCAGCATCACGCCGGGGCGGTCATTGTCGGGGAACACAAGCGGGCGTTCCAGCGCGCCGGTGGCGAGCACCACTTCCTTCGCCCGCACCTGCCACAGCCGCTCGCGCGGCAGCTCGGGGTCGGGCACGGCGACATGGTCGGTGACGCGCTCGGCCAGCGCGACCATGTTGTGGGGGAAATAGCCGAACGCCGTGGTGCGCGGCAGCAGGGTGACGTTCTCCTGCGCGGCGAGGGTGGCGAGGGTTTCCGCCAGCCATTTAGGCGCCGGCATGTCGTCGATGACGGCGCGGGTGGACGCCAGCAGCGAGCCGCCCATCTCCGGCTGCTCATCGCACAGGATGACCCGCGCGCCAGTCGCCGCCGCCGCCAGCGCGGCGGCAAGGCCCGCCGGGCCGGCGCCCACCACCAGCACGTCGCAATGGGCGTAATGCTGGCTGTAGCGGTCGGCGTCGGGGGCCTCCGGGGCGCGGCCGAGGCCGGCCATGGCGCGGATCTTCGGCTCGTAGAACTTCGTCCACGCCTTCGCCGGCCACATGAAGGTCTTGTAGTAGAAGCCCGAGGGCAGCAGCGGGCTGGCGAGGTCGTTGACCGCGCCGGCGTCGAAGGCGAGCGAGGGCCAGCGGTTCTGGCTCTCCGCCTTCAGGCCCTCGTGAAGCTCGACCTGGGTGGCGCGCAGGTTCGGCGTGAAATGCGCCTCGTCGCGCCCGACCCCGACCAGCGCGTTCGGCTCGTCCGAACCGGCCGAAAGGATGCCGCGCGGGCGGTGGTATTTGAAGGAGCGGCCGACGAGATGGACCCCGTTGGCGATCAGCGCGGAGGCGAGCGTGTCGCCGCGAAAGCCGCTGTAGTGGCGGCCGTCGAAGGTGAAGGACACCGGGTGCAGCCGGTCGATGCGGCCGCCGGTGGGGGTGCGGAAGGCGCCGCTCATCGCGCGCTCTCCTCGGTCTCGGGGCGGGATTCGCCGGTCCGGTAGGTGGTCACGAAGAAGTCGCTCACCGTGTCGCGCACCGCGTTGAAATAACGCCCGCAGCCATGGATGTGGCGCCAGCGTTCCGCGTGCTTTCCCTTGGGATTGGTGCGGGCATAGAGGAAATCGGCCCATTCCTGGTCGCTGAGCGCGGAAGGGTCGGCCGGGCGGGCGATGTGGGCCTCGCCGCCATAGCGGAACTCGATTTCCGGCCGAAGGCCGCAATGGGGGCAGTCGATCAGCAGCATGGGTGTCTCCTGCCCGTCAGTGCGCGACGGCGGCGGCGGCCGCCTCGTCGATCAGGAACCCGTCGCGGAAGCGCTCCAGGCTGAAGGGCGCGTTGATCGGGTGGGGCTCGTCCTTCGCGATGGTGTGGGCGAAGACGTGGCCGGAGCCCGGCGTCGCCTTGAAGCCGCCGGTGCCCCAGCCGCAGTTCACATAAAGGCCGGGAACCGGCGTCCTGGCGAGGATGGGGGAGCGGTCCGGGGTCACGTCGACGATGCCACCCCAGTTGCGCAGCATGCGCAGCCGGCGGAACTGGGGAACCAGCTCGCAGATGGCGTCCAGCGTGTGGGTGGTGATGTGCAGCCCGCCGCGCTGGCTGTAGCTGGTGTAGGCGTCGGTGCCGGCGCCGATCACCATCTCGCCCTTGTCGGACTGCGAGATGTAGGCATGGATGGTGTTGCTCATCACCACGGTGGGGAAGGCCGGCTTCACCGGCTCCGACACCAGCGCCTGCAGCGGGTAGCTCTCCAGCGGCATGCGCACGCCGGCCATGTTCATCACCACGCTGGTGTGGCCGGCGGCGACCACGCCGATCTTCTTCGCGCCGATGAAGCCGCGCGAGGTCTCGACCCCGGTCACCGCGCCGGAGGCGTCGCGGCGGATGCCGGTGACCTCGCAGTTCTGGATGATGTCGACGCCGCGGGCATCGGCGGCGCGGGCATAGCCCCAGGCCACCGCGTCGTGCCGCGCGGTGCCGCCGCGCCGCTGCAGGGCGCCGCCGAGAATGGGGTAGCGCATGCTCTTGATGTTGAGCGGCGGGCAGAATTCCTTGCACTGCTCGGCGGTCAGCCACTCATTGTCGACGCCGTTCAGGCGGTTCGAGTGGACATGGCGGCGGAAGCTGACGACGTCGTGGTGGTTGTGCGCCAGCATCAGCACCCCGCGGGCGGAGTACATGACGTTGTAGTTGAGGTCCTGCGACAGGCCCTCCCACAGCTTCACCGCGTGGTCGTACAGCGCCGCGCTTTCGTCGAACAGGTAGTTCGAGCGCACGATGGTGGTGTTGCGCCCGGTGTTGCCGCCGCCGAGCCAGCCGCGCTCGATGACCGCGACGTTGGTGACGCCGTGCTCCTTGGCGAGATAGTACGCCGTGGCGAGCCCGTGGCCGCCGGCGCCGACGATCACGACGTCATACGCCGGCTTCGGCGCCGGGTTGCGCCACTGGGGGCCCCAGGACTGGTGGCCGCCCAGGGCGTTTCGAAGCAGAGCGAAACCTGAGAATTTCTGCAACGGAGCCTCCGCCCCCGCGCCGGCCGACCCGGGCCCCGCCGCCGGAGGGCGTCGTCGGGCAGGCCGGGAGCCGCACGGGGCTTTCAACAGGCCGCCATGCTGGCCGAGAGCGCCGGCACGGGCGAGCATCGCTGCGGCGGCGGCGTTGTACCGATGCGACATCGCCGCCCCGCCCGCCCTTACCCCCAGGCATTCGGGCGGGGAGAACCGCAAGCCGGCCCGGCGAACCGCCTTTCCCCGTGCCCGTCCGCCCGGGCCGCGCTTGAACTCATGCGACACGGCCGACCGACACGCGCCACGCCCTGCGCCGCGCCCTTTGCCGGAAAGACGAGCCGCACGTGCCGGCATTCCCTTGCGGCAGGCGGTGGGGCGTCATATCTCGCCCGGGGCGGGGTGGCAGCGCAGGAGAACCCGATGTTCGACACACGAGACGCCAGGCGGCTGCTCGACCAGTTTCTCACCCCCGGCGGGGCCGCGCCGCAGGGCGGGCCGGTGACGCCCTGGAGCCGGGCGGGCGGCGCGGCCGGCCCCGGCGGCGCGGCGGCCGGCGACCTGATGGCGCGGGCGAAGGAATATCTCGCCGGCAATGGCGGCTCGCTCGCCTCCGGCGCGGCGGCCGGCGCGCTGGTCTCGCTGGTGCTGGGCTCCAAGGCCGGCCGCAAGATGGGGAAGAACGCGGTGGCGCTGGGCGGGCTCGCGCTGGTCGGCACCCTCGCCTACAAGGCGTACCAGAACTACCAGAAGGGCAACCCGCCCGAGCAGGCCGGCACCCCGCCGGCCACGCCATCGGACCGGCCGGAGCCGGCGCGGCTGCCGCCGCCGGGCTCGCCCTTCGATGTCGAGGCGGCGGCGGGCGGCGCGCTGCCGGTGACGCTGCTGCGCACCATGATCGCCGCCGCGCTTGCCGACGGTCATGTCGACGAGGCCGAGCGCGCCGCCATCACCGCCCGGCTGCGGGAGAACCACGCCGGCGCGCTGGACGATGCCGCCCGCTTCCTCGCCGACGAACTCGCCCGCCCCGCCAGCGTCGAGGATATCGCCCGCGCGGTGACGGGCGAGGCGGAGGCGGCGGAGGTCTACATCTCGGCGCTGCTGGCGATCGATCCGGATTCCACCGCGGAGCGGGCCTTCCTCGCCCGGCTCGCGCTGGCGCTGCGGCTCGACCCCGAGCTGACGCCGCATCTGGAGGCCGCCGCCCGCGCCGCCCGGCAGGGCTAGCGCGTTTCCGGTGAACGCCGGCTCACCGGAGACACTCTTGAGGCTCGGATGTCAGGCAAGCCCTACCGGCAAACCCGCGCCGCCCTTCTGCGGGCCTTGCCCCGAGCCAGCTCCTGACGCATCCGTCGACACCGCGGCGGCCGGTCACGCCGCCGGCGCTTCGGCGGCGGCGAGCGCCGGGGCTTCGGTGGCGGCGAGGATGTCCGGCGCCGCCGCCTCGATCGGCGCGAGGCCGGTCGCGGTGGCGTCCGGGATTGCCGGCAAGCCGAGGATGGCGGCGAGCCGGCGCCGGGTCGCGTCCGGCCCGTAGCTGGCGCGGCACAGCCGCTGCAGCGCCTCCGCCTGGCAGGCGAGATGGGGCGGGTCGGCCAGCCGCTCGCGCAGCGCCCGCACGATGTCTGCGGTGCAATGCGGATCGAAGAACAGGGCATGGCCGCCGGTGATCTCGCGGAATACCGGCAGGTCGGAGCACAGAACCGGCCGGCCGAACAGCGCGCCTTCGACGATGGGAATGCCGAAACCTTCCGACAGGCTGGGCACGATGACGCCGGCGGCGGCGGCGAGATGGGCGAATTTCTCGGCATCGGTGAGGAAGCCGGTGAGGTGGATGTGCGCCGCGCCCGGATCATCCGCCAGACGCCGCCGCACCCGCGGACCCACCCCGCCGATGAGCACGAGGCGGGCCACCGGTCCCAGCTCGACGAAGGCCTCGATCAGCCGGTCGATGTTCTTGCGGCCTTCGTCCGAGACGATGGCGACGAAGCTCGGCGTGTCCTCCCGCACCTTGGCCGCGGGCCGCATGGCCTGCGCCGCGGCCAGTGCCTCCCCGCGCAGGGGCGGGAAGACAAGGCTGGAACCCAGCCGTGCCGCAGCGTCGGGATAGAGCCGCGCGAAACTCTCCCGCGTCGTCTCCGAGACGAAGACGAGATGATGAGCCATGGCAATCATCGTGCCCAGCCGGTTGGCGAAGCTGGCGCGGGTGCCGCTGTCCATCTCCGGGTCGGTCAGCGGAATGAGATCGTGCACCACCCCGATCACCCGCGCGCCGGGATCGGCGACCAGCCGGATGTGGTGAGGACAGTCCAGGATGACGACCTCGAAGCCGCGGGCATCGAGCCGCGGCGCCGGCCGGCTCTGCGCGGCGTTGTCGTTCGCCTCGGCATAGATCTTCGGGGCGAGCATGAAGGTTTCGACGCGGCCGAGATGGTCGAGGTTCGGCGGCAGGAAGTCGAGCTGCCCCGGCCGGTTCGCGATGAGCCGGGTGCGCACCGGCGCGTCCCGACGGCGCAGGCCCGCGATCAGGCGGCGCAGCCGGCGGGTGCGTCGCGCCAGCCAGCGGGGCCTCTTCGGCTCTGGTGCGGGTGGGGCCGGAGCGTCGGGTGACCACGACGCAAGAAACCGATAGATCTCCGCCAGCAGCGCCACCGCGGCGGCCTCGCGCGGCAGCGCGGCCTCCGCCTTGGGCGGCAGGCCGAAGCCGGCACGGGCTTCCACCAGCA
>CAZIXP010000025.1:0-23050 GCA_964543245.1 uncultured Starkeya sp. | reverse complement strand
GAGGTGGTGCGCTTCGAGCGCGTTGTCGTCGGCGAGACCGGCAAGCAGACCGGCGCTGTAGTTGAAGATGCCGCGGGCGTGGGTCGGCACGCCCAGATTGTCGCTAACATACAGGACACGGGGGTTGCCCCGGCCTGTCCAGGTTTCGGCTTGGCGAGAGCGGGACCCGCGGCCGCAGGCAAGGCGGGTTTCTTTCCGGGCAGCAGCCATTGGCAATGTTCCGAGAAACTTCCTACCGCCCCCGGTGAGAAAGGCCTTGCCCACTACATCGCGATCTGTTCACTCCGCCCGTTCAAAGGGCTATCGCGCAGAAATATCAGCCGTCAAAGGTAAAATAACGCTTACCTGGGGCAAGATAACGGCGGAAAGCCCCGAAATGCCGAGCAATCCGACGGCTGCGCTGACGCGTTCGTGAATGCCGCAGGGGCACCTTCCGGCCGCCGGTGCATTGTCCTCCCACATATCCCCGCACGTAAGGCGCTCGCCCGCGCTCAAGGGCGCATGCCGCGTGCCGATGACATGACGGAAGGCTACGCATGAAGAAGTTTGCTCTGGTCGCGGCGGCGGTGGCCGCTCTCATGACCTCCACGGTTTCCGGCGCGATGGCCCAGCCGAGCTGGAAGGCAACCGGCCCGGATGGCCGCCCCTATGTCCACACCGGTGGCCAGGGTCGCGGCCCGAACATGGCGCCGCGCTCCTACCAGCCCCGCCACCACGCCCAGCCGCGCTACCAGTCCCGCAACTATAATCGCGGCTATTACAACCGTGGCGGCAACCATTACTATAATGGCCATCGCGGTTACTCCCGCTATCGGCCGGGTTACCGCGAATATAACGGCTGGTGGTTTCCCGCCGGTGCCTTTGCCGCGGGTGCGCTGATCGGTGGCGCCATGGCGGCGCAGCCGAGCTACGCCCCGGCTCCCGCCGCGGGCGGCGGACATGTGGCGTGGTGCCAGAGCCAGTATCGCTCCTACCGCGTGAGCGACAACACCTTCCAGCCCTATGGCGGGCCGCGCCAGCAGTGTGTCTCGCCCTACTGAGCCGGCTCTCCATCGTCTGTTCCGAGGACGGCGCCCCGCTGCGGGGCGCCGTTCTGCGTTTCGGCCGCGCGCGCCGCCGCCGCGGTCACCACGTGCCGCAGGGCGCCGCCGCGAGAGGGCTCTTGACGCCGCTTCCCCTCCCGGAGTAGTCGTTTTGTCGGGCTACCCCTCCCCACCGAGGGGCTTCCCATCTGGAAGGATGGCAAAGATGACGACGAACGCTCTGCCGGCGGCGAAGCCGGCGAACCCCAATTTTTCCTCGGGTCCCTGCGCGAAGCGTCCGGGCTGGACGCTGGAAGCCTTGAGCGGCGCGCCGCTCGGCCGTTCCCACCGCGCCAAGGTCGGCAAGGCGAAGCTCAAGCGCGCCATCGACCTCACCCGTGATGTCCTCGACATTCCCGCCGACTACCGCATCGGCATCGTCCCCGCCTCCGACACCGGGGCGGTGGAGATGGCGCTCTGGTCGCTGCTCGGCGCCCGCCCGGTGGACCTGCTGGCGTGGGAAAGCTTCGGCGAGGGCTGGGTCACCGACGTCGTCAAGCAGCTTCGGCTGAAGGACGCCCGCGTGCTGAAGGCGGGCTATGGCGAACTGCCCGACCTCACCCAGGTGAATTTCGACCACGACGTGGTCTTCACCTGGAACGGCACCACCTCCGGCGTCCGCGTCGCCAATGCCGACTTCATCCCCGCCGACCGGCAGGGCCTCACCATCTGCGACGCCACCTCGGCGGCCTTCGCGCAGGAACTGGACTGGGCCAAGCTCGACGTCGTCACCTTCTCCTGGCAGAAGGTGCTGGGCGGCGAGGCGGCGCACGGCATGCTCATCCTCTCGCCCCGCGCGGTGGAACGGCTGCAGACCTATGTCCCGGCCTGGCCGCTGCCGAAGATTTTCCGCCTCACCTCCGGCGGCAAGCTGATCGAGGGCATCTTCCAGGGCGAGACGATCAACACCCCCTCCATGCTCTGCGTCGAGGACTATCTCGACGCGCTGGAATGGGCGCAGTCGATCGGCGGGCTGAAGGGCCTCGTCGCCCGCTCCGACGCCAATTTCAAGGTGCTGGCGGACTGGGTCGCGGCGACCCCCTGGGTCGATTTCCTCGCCCGCGACCCCGCCACCCGCTCCAACACCAGCGTGTGCCTGGTGGTGGCCGATCCGCAGGTGAAGGCGCTGCCGGCCGAGGCGCAGGAAGCCTTCGCCAAGGCGCTGGCGGCCGCGCTGGAGAAGGCCGGCGTCGCCTATGACATCGGCGCCTACCGCGACGCCCCGGCGGGGCTGCGCATCTGGGCCGGCGCCACGGTGGAGGCTGCCGACCTCGCGGCCCTCACGCCCTGGCTCGACTGGGCCTATGCCGAGGCGAAGGCGGGCCTGAAGCTCGCCGCCTGATCGCCTGCGCCTGACCGCCTCTCCGCTTCCCCGCCGCTGACGCGAGGAGGCGGCGAAGGGGCCGATGCGGTGCTCCCGCCGGAAAATTGGCTTCCTCCTCCCGGCCGCGTCTTTCCGCTGGAGCAGACCCTCTCCCCGCCCTCTGCGAAGGGGCGGACGCCCGACGAACGCTTCGCCGTCTCCTCCCGCCAGCGGCGGGACCCTTTTCCGAACGATCCGCCCCCGCTGCGGGCGATCCCCAAACGGACCTGATCCCATGGCCCCCCGTGTACTGATCTCCGACGCCCTCTCCCCCGCCGCGGTGCAGATCTTCAAGGATCGCGGCATCGAGGTCGATTTCCAGCCGGCGCTTGGCAAGGACAAGGACAAGCTGGCCGAGATCATCGGCGACTATGACGGCCTCGCTATCCGCTCCGCCACCAAGGTGACGCCGAAAATCCTCGCCAATGCGAAGAAGCTGAAGGTGGTGGGCCGGGCCGGCATCGGTGTCGACAATGTCGACATTCCCGCCGCCACCGCCAAGGGCGTGATCGTGATGAACACGCCGTTCGGCAATTCCATCACCACCGCCGAGCACGCCATCGCCATGATGTTCGCGCTGGCCCGCGAGATTCCCGCCGCCGATGCCTCGACCCAGGCCGGCAAGTGGGAGAAGAACCGCTTCATGGGCGTCGAGCTCACCGCCAAGACGCTGGGCATCATCGGCTGCGGCAATATCGGCTCCATCGTCGCCGACCGCGCGCTGGGGCTGAAGATGAAGGTGGTGGCCTACGACCCCTTCCTCTCGCCGGAACGGGCGCTGGATCTCGGCGTCGAGAAGGTGGAGCTGGACGACCTGCTCGCCCGCGCCGACGTCATCACCCTGCACACCCCGCTGACCGAGCGGACCCGCAACGTGCTCTCCGCCGAGGCGATCGCCCGGACCAAGAAGGGCGTGCGCATCGTCAACTGCGCCCGCGGCGGGCTTGTCGACGAGGCGGCGCTCGCCGAGGCGCTGAAGAGCGGCCATGTCGCGGGTGCGGCCTTCGACGTGTTCGTCACCGAGCCGGCGACCGACAACCCGCTGTTCGGCCTGCCCAACGTGATCTGCACGCCCCATCTCGGCGCCTCCACCACGGAAGCGCAGGAGAATGTGGCGCTCCAGGTGGCGGAGCAGATGAGCGACTATCTCCTGCGCGGCGCCATCTCCAATGCGGTGAACTTCCCCTCCATCACCGCGGAAGAGGCGCCGAAGCTGAAGCCCTTCATCGAGCTGGCGGAAAAGCTGGGCTCGTTTGCCGGCCAGCTCACCGACACCGACATCCAGACCGTGCGCATCACCTATGAGGGCGCGGCGGCGGAGCTGAAGATCAAGGCGCTGACCTCCGCCGCGGTTGCCGGCCTGCTGCGGCCCGCCCTGCAGGACATCAACGTCGTTTCCGCCCCCAGCATCGCGAAGGAGCGTGGCATCGTGGTGGAGGAGACCACCCGCGCCGCCACCGGCGACTTCGAGAGCCTAGTGACGCTGACGGTGGTGACCGAGAAGATGGAGCGCTCGATCTCGGGCACCGTCTTCGCCGACGGCCGGCCGCGCATGGTCGACATCAAGGGCATCAAGGTCGATGCCGAGTTCGCGCCCTCGATGATCTATGTCACCAACGAGGACAAGCCCGGCTTCGTCGGCCGCTTCGCCAGCCTGCTCGGCGACGCCGGGGTGAACATCGCGACCTTCGCGCTGGGGCGCGACCGTCAGGGCGGCGACGCCATCGCGCTGGTCGAGGTGGACGGCGCGGTGCCTGGCGAGGTGCTGGCCAAGGTGCAGGCGCTGCCGCATGTGAAGCAGGCCAAGCCGCTGGTGTTCTGATGCCGGCTGTGCCGTCCCGCCCGGCGGGGCGGCGCCGTCGTCTGCGGCCGTGTTCGTGTAAACGCTCCCCCAAAATGGCGGCCGACGAAGTTTACCTAAGGTAATTTCGCCGGCTTTGCTGGACAGGGGGGAGGCTGGCCAGCCTTCCGTTAAAAATTCCTGACCGGCGGCGCGGTCGCTATTGTCGCTGAAGGTCTTCGATAAGAAGATGTCCGCCGCTGTCACTCAGGATGGGGACTGGCGGAATGGTCAACACTTTGGATCCCGACTATATTGCCGGCCGGGACGGCTATACGCACCATGTGCCGATCGACCGCGAGGCGTATGAGCGCGGCGTCGCCGAGCGCGAGGGGCGTAACCGCCCGGCCTTGGGCAGAGGCGGCGGAGACGCCATGCCCGGCTTGTTTCTTCTGGCCCTCATTCCTATTCTTGTTGGCATCGGCTTTGTCGTCGCGGTGCCGATCTTCCCGGTGGCCGGAATCATCACCGCCGTCATCGCTTACAGCGTCTCTCTTTATCTCGGTGTGGACCTCTATACCGACGATGGCATCAATAACCTCGTCATCTCGGTGCTGATCTGCATCCCGATCTATCTCGTCGCGCTGTACCCGGAGAGCCGGGCGGCGCGATACCCGCTTTACCGCACGGTGCGGCACTGGATCCGCGTCGTCGGCCTCGCCATTGCGCTCAACGAGGTCCTGCTGCCGACCCTGGCGGTGTATCTGCCGGGTGGTGACGATCGGGTCTATGCCGCCTGGGGCATCGTCGCCGGCGGCCTCACCGTTGAAAAGCTGGCCTGGCTGGTCGCGCTGATGGTGCTGGTGCATGTTGTCGTCCGCTGGCTGGAGACCCGCGGCATCACCATGAGCCGCAGCGAGCGTTTCGGATGGCGGCGCCCGGTGTGAGCCCGACGGCTCCGCCGGATCGGTGCGATCGGTCGCAGCGGGGCCGGGCTGGCAGCCCGGCGGCGCCGGGCTATCGTCCCTTGCCCCGCACTGCCCGCGGGAGTGCGGAGCCTCTGCCCATGCCCGTCCCCCGCCTGAACCCGGCCCTTGCCGCTCCGCTGGTCTCGACCCTCGGGCTCATCGCGCTGGCGTTCGTCATGCCCGTCAGGCCGGCCGCGGCGCAGGTGCGCGATCAGGCCGACACCATGAAGCTGATGTTGGCGGCCGGCATTTCGGCGGCCGGGGGCAAGATCCTCAATTCCTGCGGCCATGCGACCAACCCCCGGGTGTTGTTCATCGACCTCGATGGCGACGGCTCCGGCGAGGCGGTGACGCAGGATATCGACCCCGCCTGCTACGGCGCCGACCCCGGCACGCAGTCCCGCGTTCTGCGCCGTGACGCCGCCGGCGACTGGGTCGTGGTGGCGGTGGTGCCCGGCGTCATCCGTCCGCTCGGCACGCGCTCCCATGGCTGGGCCGATTTCACCCTGCAGGCGAAGGGCTGCCAGCCGGTCTGGCGTTTCGACGGGCAACATTATCTGGCGACGCCCTGCGCTGGCGCGGCGGGGCAGGCGGCGGCACCGGCCAAGCCGGCGGCCACCCCGCCGCCCCCAGCGGCGGCCGTCGGCGGACGACCCAATCACGATCTCGCACTGTTCCCTGCGACGCATGGCGATTTCGCGCCCAAAGGCGACTGCGCGCTGAAGCCGAAGGTGACGATCGCCGCCGATGCGATTCGCCTCGACACGGCGGCCGGCACGGCGACGTTTCCGCGCGCCAATTCGATGGTGAACTATATGGGCCCCGACGACGAGTCGATCTCCTACGCCCTGCATGGCGCGAGCGAAGGGCTGATCATCTCGGTCAAGGGCGACGACTTGTGGAGCATGGGCGGCGACGGGCTCGGCGCTGCCGAAAAGGCGCTCGATGCCGCGGCCAGCGTGCCGGACGGCAAGGCCGCGCTGCGCCGGTGCGGCGCGGCGGCCGCGCCGCCCCCGACCGCTCCCGCGGCCCCGCCCGCGCCGTCGGGGACGGCCGGCAGCGTCGACGCCCTGGCCGACAAGGACGTCATGAGCGATGCCGGCTTCAAGGCGGCCTATCTCAAGGTGCTCGGCCCGCTCGCCCGCAGCGAGGACTGGCTGGTCGACATGCAGGGGCCGGGTCAGCAGAAGCCGGTCTCCCTCGCCGGCACCCGCTATCTCATGGTGGCGGTCTGCAAGCCCCATGACTGCGGCGACAACGCCATGATGGTGCTCTACCGGCCGGAGACCGGGGACCTCTTCGGTATCGTCTCGGTCATGACCCACAAAAAGCCGCTGGGCAGCCCGCCGCCGGCCCTGCGCGGCGAGCTCATGAAGCTGTGGAAGGAAACCTGGCCGGCAGGCTGACGCGGGCGCCGCGGCAACACGGCGCCCGGCCCGGCTTCACAGCGGGAAGGCGGCGCGGTGCAGCTTGCTCGCGGCGCGGGAGAGGGCGACGATGGCCTCCCAGTCGCCCATGGTCACGAGGTCGTTCGGGCAGACCCAGGAGCCGCCCACGGCGAGAATATTCGGCTGGGCGAGGTATTTGCCGACATTGTCCGGCCCGATGCCGCCGGTGGGGCAGAAGCGCAGGTCCGGCAGCGGGGCCGCGATAGACTTGATGAGATTGGCGCCCCCCACGGCTTCCGCGGGGAACAGCTTGAGCACCGAAAAACCCATGGCATGCAGCGTCATCGCCTCGGAAGGGGTGGCGCAGCCGGGCAGCACGGGCACCGGGGCCTCGGCGAAGGCCTCCAGCAGCGCGGGCGTTACCCCGGGGCTGACGAGGAAGCGGGCGCCGGCGGCGATCGACTTCTCCACCAGCTCCGGCCGGGTCACGGTGCCGGCGCCGACGATGGCGTCCGGCACCTCGGCGGCGATGGCGGCGATCGCCTCCAGCGCCGGCTCGGTGCGCAGGGTGACCTCGATGAGCGGCAGGCCGCCCTCGACCAGAGCGCGGGCGAGCTTCACGCCCGCCGCAACGCTCGGCACCGTGACCACCGGCACGACAGGAGCGCGGGCGAGGAGGAAGCTGGGATCGGGGAGCGACATGGTGAGGCCGTGCTCTGTTCGCGGGATCGGTTCGCAGCGTGCTGTTCGCAGCTGCGGCAATCCAAGTGCCTCGCCTCCCGATTGTCGAGGGGGTGGCCGCGCTTTTCCGGCCAAATTCATCGGAAGTTCCGTTTTGGAGCCGGGGTGGCTAGACTTTGCCTGACCCGCGCCGCGTTGCGCTCCGCCTGGTGGCCGCCTCATGTTCTCGTTCGATTCCGCCTATCCCCGTGATCTCGTCGGCTATGGCCGCAACCCGCCGGACCCGAAATGGCCGGGCGGCGCCCGCATTGCGGTGCAGTTCGTGCTCAATTACGAGGAGGGCGGGGAGAACTGCATACTGCATGGCGACGCCGCCTCCGAGGCTTTCCTGTCGGAGATCGTCGGCGCCCAGCCCTGGCCGGGCCAGCGCCACATGAACATGGAGTCGATCTACGAATATGGCGCCCGCGCCGGCTTCTGGCGGCTGTGGCGGCTGTTCACCCGCCGCAACCTGCCGCTCACCGTCTATGGCGTCGCCACCGCGCTCGCCCGCAACCCCGAGGCGGTGGCGGCGATGAAGGAAGCCGGCTGGGAGATCGCCAGCCACGGGCTGAAGTGGATCGACTACCGTGATTTCACCTATGAGGCGGAGAAGGCGCATGTCGAGGAGGCGATGCGCCTGCACGCCGAGGTGACGGGGGAGCGCCCGCTCGGCTGGTACACCGGGCGAACCTCGGAGCATTCCCGGCGAATCGTGATGGAGGAGGGCGGCTTCCTCTATGATTCCGACGCCTATGCCGACGATCTGCCCTATTGGATCGCCGGCCCGCGCGGGCCGCACCTCACCATTCCCTACACGCTCGACGCCAACGACATGCGCTTCGCCATTCCCGCGGGGTTCAATTCGGGCGACCCGTTCTTCACCTATCTCCGCGACAGCTTCGACGCGCTGTATGCGGAGGGCGCCGAGGCGCCGAAGATGCTGAACATCGGGCTGCATTGCCGCCTCGTCGGCCGGCCGGGGCGCATCGTGGCGCTGGAGCGCTTCCTCGACCACATCGCCCGGCACGACCGGGTGTGGGTGACGCGCCGCATCGACATCGCCCGTCACTGGCACGCCCATCACCGGCCGGCCTGAGGGCGCGGCGGGCGGCGCGGGTTCAGCGCTGCGCGGGTTCAGCGCGGGGCCTTGCCGCCGCGCTGAAGCACGTTGATGAGGATCGCGGTCGTCCAGCCGAACATCATGATGCCGCTGGCGGCCGTCAGCGGCTCCACCAGCCGGGCATGCTCCAGTTCCACCGCATGGCCGAGGCCGAGCGTCGTGTAGGTCATGAAGGCGGAGTAATAGGCGTCCGGTCCGTTCGAGACGAGGCCGAGCAGCCGGTAGACCACCGCCCAGAGCCCGACCTCGACGAGATGGGCCACCAGCAGCAGGGTGACCGAGCCCATCATGATCAGCACATGGGTGGTGTGGGGCAGCCGCTTGCTTGGGTTGGGCTGGTAATGATCGTGCATCATCATCAGCAGGACGGTGGCCCCGACATGGACCATCATGACCGCCAGGTTCATCATGATCCCGAGCACGAGGTCGCGCAGCATGGAGGTCTCCGGCCTTCCGATTCGCGGGTGAATTCATGACCGAGCCACTGACGATCCGGCACATGACGCCGGAGGAAATCCCTCTGGCCGTGGAATGGGCGGCAGCGGAGGGCTGGAATCCCGGCCTTTCCGACGCCGCCTGCTTCGCCGTGACCGATCCTCGCGGCTTCCTTGTGGCGGAATGGCAGGGCGAGGCGGCGGCGACGCTTTCCGTTGTGAATTACGACCCCGCCTTCGCCTTTCTCGGCTTCTACATCGTGCGGCCGGACCTGCGCGGGCGGGGCATCGGCTGGCGGCTGTGGCAGGCCGGCCGGGCCCACGCCGCCGGCCGCACCATCGGCCTCGACGGGGTGCTGGCGCAGCAGGCGAACTATGCCCGCGACGGCTTCGCGTTCTCGCACCGCAACATCCGCTATGGCGGGCTCCCGCGCGTCGCACCCCCCACCGACGGGGAGGTGGTGCCGCTTGCGCAGGTGCCGTTCGCGGCGCTGGCGGCGAGCGATGCCGCCGTGTTCCCCGCCGCGCGCGCGGCCTTCCTGCGGAGCTGGATCGCGGCGCCCGGCCATCAGGGCTTCGCCCTTCTCCGCGAGGGCCGGCTGCGCGGCTGGGGTGTGGTGCGGCCGGCGCGCAGCGGCTTCAAGATCGGCCCGCTGGTGGCGGAGGCGGAGGACGCCGCGGAACGCCTGTTCGCGCATCTGGCGGCGGTGGCGGGGGATAGCGCGCTGTTCTTCGATGTGCCGGAACCCAACGCCCATGCCCGCCGCATCGCCGAGGCGGCGGGGCTGGCGCCGGTGTTCGAGACGGCACGGATGTATGCCGGCCCGGCCCGGCCGGTGGACCTTGCCCGGCTCTATGGCGTCACGAGTTTCGAGCTGGGGTGACCGCGGCGCGGCGCCGGCCGAAGAAGGTGGCGGCGCCGACCCCCGCCAGCACCAGCGCATAGCCGACGGCGTGGTAGAGATGCGGCGCCTCGCCGAGCAGCAGGATGGCAAGGGCCGAGCCGAACACCGGCAGCAGGTGGAAGAACGGCGCCGCCCGGTTCGGCCCCACGATCTCCACACCCCGGTTGAAGAAGAGATAAGCCAGCACCGAGGCGAAGAGCGAGACATAGGCGAAGGAAGCCAGCGTCAGCGCGTTGAAATGCAGCGGCGGTCCGGCGATCCGCTCCCACACGAAGGCGGGCGTCAGCAGCGCCGCGCCCCAGCCCAGCGAAAAGGCGAGGAAGCCGAGGCGGCTCATCGCCGGCCGCTTCGCCAGCAGCGCGGAATAGAAGGCATAGAGCACCATGGCGACGAAGAACCAGATGTCGCCGGTGTGGAAGGCGATGCCGGTCAGCACCGAGAGGTCGCCGCGGCACAATATGACCAGCACCCCCACCAGCGACAGCAGGATACCCGCGGTCTGTCCCGCCGAGAGCCGCTCGCCCAGCAGCACGAAGGCCCAGGCGGCGATCAGCAGCGGCGCGACCGAGGCCATCAGCAGTCCGTTCAGCGCCGGGCTGGTCTGCAGCGCCCAGTAATACAGCGTGTTGTAGAGCGTGATGCCCGACAGCGAGAGCAGGGTGAGCACGCCCAGGCTGCGGCGGATCACCGGCCAGTCCTGCCGGAGGTGGCGCCAGGCGAAGGGCAGCAGGATGAGGAAGGCCAGCGTCCAGCGGAACCACGCCAGCGCCACCGGCGGCACCTGCCCGGCGACATGGCGGCCCAGCACGATGTTTCCCGCCCAAAGCAGCGGCACCAGAGTCAGCAGCACATAGGGAGCGTCGAGGAGGCGGCGGAACATGGGCATGTAAAAGACCGGAGCCGCGCAGGACGCGCGGCCACAGGGTCTAGGCGCCCCGGCCGCCGGGGTCAATCGGCCGAGGGTCGGGGGCCGAGGCGTTCGACAAGGGCGCGGGCGTCGGGGAGGAGAGAGGCGTAGGTGTCGGCAAGGGGGTGCCCGGCATCGCAGAGCAGGGCGTAGGCGGCCTCGATCTGCGACAGGGCGTCGGCCGCCATGGCGGCATCGCCGATGCGATCGGCAAGCGCCATGAGGGTGACGCCCTGACCGCCCGTGCCTATTGCCCATTCGAGCGGCACGCGGTCGCGCGTCCATTCCTCCAGCGCGGCGCGATAGGCGACGACGGCCTGTTCGAGACGTTCCGTGCCGGTCTTGCGCTCGCCGAGGGAGCGGAGTGCGTTGCCAAGATTGTTCTGCACCATTGCCCAGTCGAGCGGGACGCGCTCCCGGGTGTACTCCTTCAGCGCGTCGCTATAGGCGCCTATCGCTTCTTCGAGTCGCGTAAGGTTGCCTTGGCGCGTACCGAGAATCTGCAGCGCAGCGCCCAGATTATTCTTCGTCATCGCCCAGTCGAGGGGCACGCGCTCGCGGGTGCGTTCCTTCAACGCGGCACGATAGGCTGCGACGGCCTGTACGAGACGTTCCGTGCCGGTCTCGCGCTTGCCGATTGTTTGGAGCGCGTTGCCAAGATTGTTTTGCGTCATCGCCCAGTCGAGTGGCACGCGCTTCCGCGTGTGCTCTTCCAACGCGGCCTGATAAGCAGCGACGGCCTGTACGAGACGTTCCGTGCCGGCCTCGCGCTCGCCGAGGGCCTGGAGCGCAGTGCCGAGATTGTTTTGCGTCATCGCCCATTGGAGTGGCACGCGCTCGCGTGTCCATTCCTCCAGCGCGGCCCGATAGGCGGCGATGGCCTGTTCGAGACGTTCCGTGCCGCTCTCGCGTTCGCCAAGAACGGTGAGCGCAACGCCAAGGTCGTTCAGCGCCGCGCCCCGCTCGTCGGCATCGCCGGCCACTTCGAAGGTAATCCGCGCCAGCTCGATCGATACCTCCAGATCGAGATTCAGCCCGAGGTCGCGCCCGCGCACAAACCACTCGTCCTGCACCGCACGCAGTCGCCGGAATAACCCTGCGCGATCCGGCGCATCGAGTTCCACCTGACGCGCGATCTTGGCGGCGGCGGCCCGGGCGTCGCGGCGCAGCAGGTCCTGCCGGATGCCGGCGTCGAGCAGGGCCAGCCCGTCCGCCCGCCTGCGCTGGCGGCGCTCCTCTTCCTCACGTTCCTCGCGTTCCCAGCGCGCAATGGCACGCTCGGCTTCGGCGGCGGCGTCGTCGAACCGGCCGGCATTGGAGAGCACGGCCACCCGCTCCAGTACCTGCACGACGAAAGCGTCGAGATTGCCGGCGCGGGCGGCCTCCGCGCCGACGTCGACGGCGATGGCGACCGCCCGTTCCAGTTCGCGCAGGGCCCGGTCAAAATCGTCGACATCGGCGCTGATGCGCCGGGCGAGGGCGATGACGGCCTGCCGCTGCACGCCGGCCTGCTCGGCGGCCTTGGCCTCGCCGCGCCGGTCGAGCGCAGCCAGCAGGTCGGCGACGATTTGGCTCGGCATCGTTTCGAGCCGGTCCTCCATGCGTTCGACGCTCTGCCGCGTCGCCGCCGTGTCCTCGGCGATGCGCGGCAGCAGCGCCAGATAGCGCTCCGCCCCGGTGCGGAACACGGTGAGCGCGTCGAGCGCAGCGATCTGCGCATCGAGCCTGGCATCAATGCCGCGCACCGCGTTCAGCGTCGCCTCGGCGAGGTCGCGGGCGAGCCTGTCCATGGCGATGTGGAAGGCTTCGCGCGCTTCCGGATAGGCGGTGGGGCTCTTGATCAGCTCGGCGAAGGCGGCGAAGACCAGTTCGCCGAAAGGCCGCGGCGCGCCGCCGTCCACCGGCAGCCCCGCCTGCGCGAGGTGGCCGAGATCGTGGGGAATCGCCGCGGGGCTGCATCCTGCCAACTCGGCCAGCACGACGGTGACATCCGCGGTCAGCTCGGTGCCGAGGACGCCGTGCGCGCCCGGCGCGATCTGTTCGGACACCCCGAAGATGATGGCCTGCACATGCCGGTCGATCGGGCAGGAGGCCGGCACCTTGTCGGGGTCCAGCGCTTCGGCGCGCACCGCGCCCAGCGCCTTGCCGATGGCGTGGTCGACCGGGCCGAAGCGCTCCGCCTCGCGGCGGCGGTCGGGGGTATTCAGCTCGCGGCGGAGATCGACGAGCAGGATATGCGCGGCCGAGGTCCAGGCGAGGCGTGTGGCGCGAACGAGGTCGTGATTGGCGGAGATGCTGCGCAGCGGGTGGTGGGTCGCGATCCGGTCCCGCCATTGCGCCTTGAGCGTGCTGGGGCAGAGCGCCGCCACCGCCGTGGGCAACCCGCCGAATCCGAGATCGACGAGTTTTTCCATCCAGTCTATGTCGGGCAGGCCCATGGCACCTCCGTCCCTCAGGCGAGGTTAGCGGAGGTGCCCGGCAACTCAAGCGCGCAATGGCGACGGCGCCGGCAGAAAGCGCTCCCTCACCCCGCTACCACCCGCACCCGCGTTCCCCAGGGGTCGGCGGTCTCGATGCCGCCGGGGATATCCGTCACCGGCGCGCCCGCAGCCTTCAGCCGCGCCGCCACTGCGTCGACGTCGCTCGCCGCGGGCAGCCGCATCTCGTAATGCACCAGCCCGACCGAGCCCGCCGGCGCCGGTCCGCCGCCGCGGCTGCGCCAGACATTGAGCCCGAGATGATGGTGATAGCCGCCGGCGGACACGAACAGCGCGCCGGGATAGGAGGCGGTGGTGATCGCGAGGCCGAGCGTGTCGACATAGAACCGGCGGGCCTGCTCCAGTTGGCCCACCTGCAGATGGACATGGCCCACCACGGTGCCCGCCGGCATCGGCGTCTCCACCGGGGCGCCCAGCGGCAGCGCGGAAAGGACCCCGCGCCCGTCCAGCTGCTCGGTCGCCATGGCGACGGTGCCACCGTTCCAGCGCCAGTCGGCGCGCGGCCGGTCGCGGTAGATCTCGATGCCGTTGCCGTCGGGGTCGTCGAGATAGAGCGCCTCGCTGACGAGATGGTCGGAGGCGCCGATCGGCACGCCGCGCTCGATCAGCCGGCGCAGCACGATGGCCAGTGCCGGCCGGTCCGGCACCAGTATGGCGACATGGAACAGCCCGGTGGTGTGGGGCGGGCGCGGCGGCGCACCGGGCGCGACCTCCAGCTCGATCAGCGTCGCGCCGCCGGCGCCCAGCCGCAGCAGGCCGTCGCCCTGCGGGGGCTGCGGCGTCAGCCCGACAATATCGCGGTAGAAGGCAAGCGAGCGCTCGCCCTCCCGCACCCTGAGGCGGACGGCGCCGAGGCGCAGCGCCTCCGGCAGCAGCGGCACGGCGGGCGAGGCGGAAACGTTCGGGGTGGAAACGTTCATGGCGGGCTCCGGCAGATGGCTGCTCCAGATGTCGGGCAATCCACCCCCGCCCGCAAGGCCGCGGGCGCTGCGGGAATGGAAGGACAGTGCTGCGGTGTAGGCGGCGGCCCCCGGTTGCGGCATCCCGGCGCGAACGCGCGCCCGCGCGATCCCCAGCAATGGAGGCGTACAAACGTCGCACACGCACGTGACACCGCGGCCACGGCCGGAGTTTTCTTGCCTCGCCGGTAACGATCCCTTAAGAGGTGGCAGCCCCCGGTGGATAGCTTCGCCGGGGTTTCTTCTGCGTCGGATCATCCCCCGGGGTATGCCGGCGGGTGTATGGCATATCAGGAGCGGTGCTCGTGGCGAATGTGGTCGTCGTCGGATCCCAATGGGGCGACGAGGGAAAAGGCAAGATCGTCGACTGGCTCAGCGAGCAGGCGGACGTCGTCGTCCGCTTTCAGGGCGGTCACAATGCCGGCCATACGCTGGTCGTCGGCAACGTCACCTACAAGCTGTCGCTGCTGCCTTCCGGGCTCGTGCGCGGCGCGAAGCTCTCGGTCATCGGCAATGGCGTGGTGCTGGATCCGCAGGCGCTGATCGACGAGATCGCCCGCATTTCGGCGCAGGGCATCGACGTCTCGCCCGAGCGGCTACGCGTTGCCGAGACGGTGGCGCTGATCCTGCCGCTGCACCGCGAGCTTGACGCGATCCGCGAGAATGCCGCCGCCGTCGGCACCAAGATCGGCACCACCAAGCGCGGCATCGGCCCGGCTTACGAGGACAAGGTCGGCCGCCGCGCCATCCGCCTCGTCGACCTGTCCCACCCCGCCAGCCTTGACGGCAAGATCGACCGGCTGCTGACCCACCACAACGCGCTGCGCCGCGGCCTCGGCATCGAGTACGTGGATGCGCAGGCGCTGCGTGAGGAGCTGCTGGCGCTGGCGCCGAAGGTGCTGCCCTATATGGACCGCACCTGGGCGCTGCTCGACGATGCCCGCCGCCGGGGCGACAAGATCCTGTACGAAGGCGCGCAGGGCGCGCTGCTCGACGTCGACCACGGCACCTACCCCTTCGTGACCTCCTCCAATACGGTGGCGGCGCAGGCGGCCACCGGCTCCGGCCTCGGCCCCAACGCCATCGACTATGTGCTGGGCATCACCAAGGCCTACACCACCCGGGTCGGCGAAGGTCCTTTCCCCACCGAGCTGAGCGACGAGATCGGCCGCACCATCGGCGAGCGCGGCCACGAATTCGGCACCGTCACCGGCCGGCCGCGCCGCTGTGGCTGGTTCGACGCGGTGCTGGTGCGCCAGACCGTGCGCAC
Organism: uncultured Starkeya sp.; assembly: GCA_964543245.1. Taxonomy (GTDB): domain Bacteria; phylum Pseudomonadota; class Alphaproteobacteria; order Rhizobiales; family Xanthobacteraceae; genus Ancylobacter. The sequence goes on along the minus strand of CAZIXP010000025.1, from coordinate 7,653 downwards.
CTCCGGCATCACCGGCATCGCGCTGACCAAGCTCGACGTGCTGGACGGGCTGCAAAGCCTCAAAGTGTGCACCCGCTACCGGCTCGGCGAGACGGAGATCGACTATTTCCCCGCCGGCCAGGACGCGCAGGCCGAAGTCGAGCCGATCTACGAGACCATCGAGGGCTGGTCCGGCTCCACTGCCGGCGCCCGCTCCTGGGTCGACCTGCCGGCTGAGGCCGTCAAATATGTCCGCCGTATCGAGGAATTGATCGGTTGTCCCGTCGCGCTCCTCTCCACCAGTCCGGAGCGCGCCGACACCATCCTCGTGCAGAACCCATTCGAACCTTGAGGTTCCGGGGGCGTTTGCCTCCGGTGCCTGGTGATCCCGAAGCGAGATGGCTGACTATTATCCGTTGCTGGCGCGAGCCGTTGCAGGTCTGCCCGCCAACACCGCGCAGGCCCGCGGCAATGTGTATGAGCGGGCCCGCCGGGCGTTGCTTGCCCAGCTGCGCGGGGTCGAGCCACCGCTGCCGGAGATCGATATCGAGCGGGAGCGCTCGGCGCTCGAGGTCGCAATCAGCCGCATCGAGCTGGACTATCTCGATTCGGATGACCCCTTCGCCGCGCTCGCCCCGCCGGCGGCGCCATCTTCTCCTTTTGAGGTGACGCCCGCCGCCCCGCCGGCACCTTCGGCCCCCGGCATCGGAGCGCCAACGTCGCCGCCTGCCGCGCCGGCGCCCGCGCCGCGGATCGGCGACCGGCTTCCGGAACGGCCCGCGCCGCGCTCCTTTGCCGAGCGGGTGCGGCTCGAGCTGCCCTCGGCACCGGCCGTTGCTTCGTCACCCTCCGCACCGGCACCGGCACCGGCCGTTCCACCGGCGCCCTCCGCTCCCGCGCCGGCGGCGCCGGCCCGGGTGGCGGCCGAACCGGCTGCCGCGCCACCGGCCCGTCCGGCGGAGCAGGCGTCCCTTGCCGTGAGGGTGCCGCTGCCGCCGATCGAGCCCGTGACCCGCGCGCCCGCCGCCGACGTGCCGCCGCCGAATCAGGCCGACCCCGCAGCCAAGGAGCCGTCTGCTCCCGAGGCGTCCTCGACGGCCGCGACCGAGGCGCCGGCACCTGCGCCGCCGGCCGCCGCGTCTCCGCGGGTGCCGTTCTGGTCGCGCAGCAATCCGGTGCGGGTGGACACCCCCCGCGCCGAGCCGACGCTGGGTGGGGGCCGGGACGAGGCGCTGCGGGTCGATACGCCGGCGGTGGAAGCCGCGGGTGTGGCCGAGCCTGGCGCGGGCGCGCCGGTCGTCGATCTCGAGCCGTCGGTGCCACCCGCTGCGCCGGACGAGGTCCCGCCGGTGGCGTTTGCGCGCCGCGAGCCGCGGGTGCCGGCGCCGTCGACCGGGGAACCCGCCGACGAAGCCGCGGCGGCGTCGGCCATGCCGTCGCTTGCGCGCGGCTTCGAACCGGCAGCGCCGCCGGAAGAGCGTTCCGCGCCGGCCGGTGGCCGCTCCCTGCCGCTCGGCGGGCTGCTGCGCCGCGCGACGGCGGGCAAGCGCGAGCCGGTTGGCGAGCTGCCGGCTGCTGCCGATGCCTTCCCCGAGCTGCGCGACGGCCGGCAAGGTTACCAGCCCGATCTCGTTTTCGCCGACCCGCCTGCGGTCGAGCCGGAGCCGCGGGACGGTTTCGACGTGGAGAGTCTCGACGCCGAAGCCCGGGTTGAGCGGTCGGACCTCGACTGGGAGGTGACGGAGCCCGAGGTGGAGCCGGCCCAGCCGCGGCGCTGGGGTCGGCTGGTCGCGGTGCTGGCGGTGCTGGCTCTGCTCGGCGGCGGCATCGCGCTGGGCTTCAGCCAGCGTGAGAAGCTGATCGGCTGGATCGGCGACCTGCGCAGCGGGACGTCGCAGGCGGTGGCGCCCGCGCCCGCGCCGTCGCAGGATCAGGCCGCGGAAGGCCAGGCGCCGGCCAAGTCGACCGATCGGGTGAGCCAGAGCCCGGCCACGCCGGAGCCGGCCGCCGAGGCCGCCGCGCCTGCCCCCGCGCCTGTGCAGCCGCCCGCCGCGCCGGTCGTGCGCAGCCCCTCCGTGCCAATCCCGGTGAACGCCCAGCGCGCGGTGCTGTTTGAAGAGAATCCCGGCGGCGGCGGCCAGCAGGGGCTGCAGCAGTTCGTCGGCACCGTGGTGTGGTCGACCGAGAGCTTCGACGCCGGCAACGGCAATGGGCCGGATATCGGCATCCGGGCGGCGGTGGAAATTCCCGACCGGCAGATCAAGGTCGACCTGAGCCTGCGCCGCAATCAGGACCAGACCCTGCCGGCATCGCACATCATCGAACTGCGGTTCGACCTGCCGGCCGACTTCGATCTCGGCACGGTCGCGAATGTGCCGGGGGTGCGGGCGAAGCCGACCGAAGGTGCGCAGGGTGTGCCGCTCACCGGCCTTGCCGTGCGGGTGACGCCCGGTTTCTTCCTTGTCGGCCTGTCCGCGCTGAACAATGAGCGCCAGCGCAACCTCGCGCTGCTCATCACCCGCAACTGGCTCGACATTCCGCTGGTGTTCAGCAATGGCCGTCGCGGCATTCTGGCGCTGGAAAAGGGGCCGACGGGGGACTCCGCCTTCCGCGAGGCCTTCAGCGCCTGGGGCCTGCCGATCCCCCAGCAGACCTCCCGTCCCGCGGGGCAACCCGCAGACGGCGCCGCCGCACCCGCGCCCTGACCGCGCCGGCCCGCTTCGCGCCGCCGCACCTCGTCACCACCGCTCGGTCGCCGCCACCATGCCTGATGTCGCTTCAGGCGTGGTGATGCGCGTGCGCGCGTCAATTGTCAGAGATACGCCGTCTGTCAGCGCTGCCTTTGCCTCGGGGCATGCGCGACGTGCAAGGCTGGTATCAGGTATATCGTATACCAGAATGACGGCATTTCGGTATGCTGCGTCGCAATAGAACGCTACACCCGGAACACCGCCATGATCCAGTCTGTTTTTCCCGTTCTGCCGGCGCTGATCGTCGCCCACGCGTGGATGACGATGATCATCGTCCATACGCTCAGCGATATGGAAAGCTTTGCCCTGCCGCCCGAGACCTTTCCGGTCTGAATTGCTGCACTGCAGCGTGACGGGCTCGCCTGCGCCCGGTCCGTCACGGCGCGTTGGCATCGCCTGAAACGAAAACACCCCGCGCCGGGAACGCGGGGTGTTTCATGACGCATCGCAGCGGGGATCAGGCCGCGGCCTTGCCCTGCAGCAGTTCGACCAGGGTCTTGCCGAGCCGGGCCGGCGAGGGCGACACCGCGATGCCGGCGGCGCGCATCGCCTCGATCTTGTCCTCGGCACCGCCCTTGCCGCCGGAAATGATGGCGCCGGCATGGCCCATGCGCCGGCCGGGAGGCGCGGTGCGGCCGGCGATGAAGCCGACGGTGGGCTTTTTGCGGCCGCGCTTGGCCTCGTCCAGCAGGAACTGGGCGGCATCCTCTTCCGCCGAGCCGCCGATCTCGCCGATCATGACGATCGACTCGGTGGCATCATCCGCCAGGAACATCTCCAGCACGTCGATGAACTCGGTGCCCTTCACCGGGTCGCCGCCAATGCCGACCGCGGTGGTCTGGCCGAGGCCTTCCTGGGTGGTCTGGAACACCGCCTCATAGGTGAGGGTGCCCGAGCGCGAGACCACGCCGACCGAGCCGCGGCTGAAGATGTTGGTCGGCATGATGCCGATCTTCGATTCGCCGGCGGTGACGATGCCGGGGCAGTTCGGCCCGACGAGCCGCGACTTCGAGCCGTCGAGCGCGCGCTTCACCTTCACCATGTCGAGCACCGGGATGCCCTCGGTGATGCAGACGATGAGCGGAATCTCGGCCGCGATCGCCTCGCAGATGGCGTCGGCCGCGCCGGGCGGCGGAACATAGATCACCGAGGCGTCGGCGCCGGTCTTTTCCCGGGCCTCGGCCACGGTGTCGAACACCGGCAGGCCGAGATGGGTGGAGCCGCCCTTGCCCGGCGAGGTGCCGCCGACCACCTTCGAGCCATAGGCGATCGCCTGCTCGGAGTGGAAGGTGCCGTTCTTGCCGGTGAACCCCTGGGTGATGATCTTGGTGTCTTTGTTGATCAGAACCGACATCACACGCCCTCCTTCACGGCCTTGACGATCTTCTGCGCGGCGTCGTCGAGGTCGTCCGCCGGAATGACGTTCAGTCCGCTCTCGCGGATGATCTTCTTGCCTTCTTCGACATTGGTGCCTTCGAGGCGCACCACTAGCGGAACCTGGAGCCCGACCGCCTTCACCGCAGCGAGCACGCCGCGCGCGATGACGTCGCACTTCATGATACCGCCGAAGATGTTGACGAGGATGCCCTTCACCTGCGGGTCCGCGGTGATGATCTTGAAGGCGGCCGTCACCTTCTCCTCGGTGGCGCCGCCGCCGACGTCGAGGAAATTGGCGGGGGATTCGCCATAGAGCTTGATGATGTCCAGCGTCGCCATGGCGAGGCCGGCGCCGTTGACCATGCAGCCGATGGTGCCGTCGAGCGCGATATAGGCGAGGTCATACTTCGACGCCTCGATCTCCTTCTCGTCCTCCTCGGTCTCGTCGCGCAGGGCGAGGATCTCGGGGTGGCGGTAGAGCGAGTTGGAATCGAAGGAGATCTTCGCGTCGAGGCACTTCAGCTCGCCGCCCTTGGTCACGACCAGCGGGTTGATCTCCAGCATCGCCATGTCCTTCGCGGTGAAGGCGGCGTAGAGCTTGGCGACCAGCGAGCCGGCCTGCTTGGCGAGGTCGCCCGAGAGCCCCAGCGCCTCGGCCACGGTACGGCCGTGATGGGGCATCACCCCGGTCGCGGGGTCGACGGCGAAGGTGTGGATCTTTTCCGGCGTCGAATGCGCGACTTCCTCGATGTCCATGCCACCTTCCGTCGAGACGACGAAGGCGACGCGCGAGGTGGCGCGGTCGACCAGCGCGGAGAGATAGAATTCCTTCTCGATCTCCGAGCCTTCCTCGATATAGACGCGGTTGACCTGCTTGCCGGCCGGGCCGGTCTGGATGGTCACCAGGGTCTTGCCGAGGATGAGCTTGGCGTTCTCGGCGGCGTCGGCAGCGGACTTGACGACGCGCACGCCGCCCTTCTCACCCGCCTCGGCTTCCTTGAACTTGCCCTTGCCGCGCCCGCCGGCGTGGATCTGGCTCTTCACGACCCATACCGGGCCGGGAATCTTCGCCGCGGCGGCCTCCGCCTCGTCGGCGGTCAGAACGGCGACGCCGTTCGGCACGGGAACCCCGAACTCGCGGAGCACTCCCTTGGCCTGGTATTCAACCCGCTCCTCCGACGCCGGCAGCCGCGGGGATAATGCAATCCCCGGGCCGCGCGGCGCACCATGTTCCATTCAGCGCGCCGCCTCTTTTAGCCCGGCGGCCGGCGCTGGCGCTACTGCACGAAAGTGTTGCTGAGCGTCCCGATGCCGTCGATGACGACCTCGACCGCATTGCTCGGCGCCTTCATGGTACCGACGCCCAGCGAAGTGCCGCAGCAGATGACGTCGCCCGGCAGCAGGGTCATGTCGTGCGAGATGCGGCTGACGAGCTGGGCCGGCGAGAACACCATGTCGCTGATGGGGTAGCGCTGGCGCTCGTCGCCATTGAGCACGGTGCGCACCACAAGAGTGGCGGGGTCGACGTCGGTGGCGATGGCCGGGCCGAACGGGCCGAAGCCGTCGAAGCTCTTGGCGCGGACCCACTGGGCGAAGGTGGCGTCCTTGTTGATGATGTCGGCAGCGGTTATGTCGTTCACGCAGGTGTAGCCGAAGATGTGCGCCTTGGCGTCTTCCTCGGACACGTTGGTGGCGGCCTTGCCGATGACGATGCCGAGCTCGCCTTCGTAAACGATCTTGCCGTCATAGGAGACGGGCCGGCGCACGGTGGCGCCGGGCGTGGTCACACAGGAGCCGGCCTTCAGCAGATAGAGCGGATCTGCCGGGACCGGCGAGTTCAGTTTCGCCGCCAGAGCGTGGAAGTTGTTCCACAGCGCGATGATCTTGGTCGGCTCGGTGGGGGCGAGCAGCTCGACATCCGCCAGCGCCACGGTTTCACCCGTGGGCTGGGCAGCGCCGAACATGTCGCCGGAATGCACGGAAATGGTCGCGCCGTCGAGCGTGCCGAATTCGGCAGCGCCCGCGCGCTTGAAGCGGACCCAATGCGCCATGTGATGCGATCTCAGTTGTAGCAGCCGGCGATCTGGGCGCGCTGGCGCACCAGAGACAGCACGATATCGATGGTGGGGGTGGGGATGCCGGCGAGGCGGCCCATTTCCTGAACCACCGTCACCAGCGGGTCGATCTCCATGGCGCGGCTGCGCTCGAGGTCCTGCAGCATCGAGGTCTTGTGGGCGCCGACCGCGCCCGCGCCGTCAATGCGCCGCTCGACGCCGACCCGGAAGTTCACGCCGGACTGAACCGCGATCTCCTGGGCCTCCAGCATCATCGCCTTGGCGACCGCGCGGGTGCCGGGATCGGAGGCGATCACGTCCAGCGTGGCGTGGGTGAGGGCGCTGATCGGGTTGAAGCAGAGGTTGCCCCACAGCTTCAGCCACAGCTCGTCGCGGATGTTCGGCAGCACCGGGGCGCGCAGGCCGCCGGCGGCGAAGGCTTCGGACAGCTTGGTGACGCGCTCGGTGATCTCGCCGGAAGGCTCACCCAGCGGGAACTTGTCGCCATAGACGTGCTTGATCACGCCCGGCTCAACCACTTCGGTGGCGGGGTAGACGATGCAGCCGATGGCGCGCTCGGGGCGCAGGCCGTTCCACTGCTTGGCGCCGGGATCGACGCTTTCCAGCGTCTTACCCTCGAGCTGGTCGCCGTGCTTGTAGTAGTACCAGTAGGGCACGCCGTTGACGGCGGTGACCACGGCGGTGTCGTTGCCGAGCAGCGGCTGCATCGCGTCGACCACGCCCGGGACCTGGTGGCCCTTCAGCGCGACGATGACATAGTCCTGCGGGCCGAGATCGGCCGGGTTGCTGGAGCAGGGAATGTGCTCGACATGCTCTTCGCCGTCGATCAGCAGCTTCAGCCCGTTCGCCTTCATGGCTTCGAGATGCGCGCCACGCGCCACGAGACTGACATCGACGCCCGCCCGCTTGAGCTGGACGCCGACATAACCGCCGATCGCGCCGGCACCATAAATGCAGACCTTCATGAGGCTCCCTCCTGGGTCCGCCGACCCCCTGAGTATGACGGACCGCTTTGTTTGGTATTTTGTATGCCATGATGGGCAGAAATCCGCCCTAGTCAAGCGCAAACCGGCCGGCGTGATATTACGTCGCGCGTTGCGAATGGTTGTCGGGACCGAAATGTCGCGCCAGACGCCGGGGTGTCAAGTCATGTGGTCCAAGTTGACGCATGTCCACGCCGTATAGGCTGAACAATTGTATCGCGATGACGTCACATGACTGCCGTGGACGGCGGTGCGGCGGCGTCGATACGCCGTGTTCATCGCGGTGCAGCGTAAAGCGCTGTCAATATTCTGGCCGGATCTCTACAGAATTTACACGCAGGATGCGGACGCGCCCCCGCCGGGACGGGCGCCCGGCGGGGGTAGGGTCGGTCACGTCGTTGCTGGCCGGCCGGCTCTCCCGCTGTCGGGAAGGCCCCCCGGCCTCGGCGTCACGCGTCGGGAGCGACGGTGTGGTTGGCCAACAGCTCC
>CAZIXP010000024.1:33198-39774 GCA_964543245.1 uncultured Starkeya sp. | reverse complement strand
ATGAGGTAGCGCGACATCGAGGCCTCCAGCCCCTCGCCGCGGATGACGAGGTGCAGCCGGCTCACCTTCGGCGCGAGGAACGACACCGCCTGTCCCGCCGAATTGCCGCCGCCCACCAGCACCACCTCCTCCCCCGCGCACAGCCGCGCTTCCACCGGCGAGGCCCAGTAGGCGATGCCCCCGCCTTCGAAATCGGCGAGGTTGGGAATGTCGGGACGGCGGTAGCGTGCGCCGCTGGCGATCACCACGGTGCGGGCCTGCACGCGGGTGTCGTCCGCCAGCCGCAGCCGCTGCGGCCCGCCTTCTGCGGCCTCGCCTTCGAGGCAGGCCGCCGCCAGCGGGATCGCCAGCTCGGCGCCGAATTTCTGCGCCTGGTTATAGGCGCGGCCGGCCAGCGCCTGGCCGGAGATGCCGGTGGGAAAGCCGAGATAGTTCTCGATCCGCGCCGAAGCGCCGGCCTGCCCGCCGATGGCGTGACGGTCGAGCACCAGCACCGACAGCCCCTCCGAGGCGGCATAGACCGCGGTGGCGAGCCCTGCCGGACCGGCGCCCACCACCGCGACATCGTAGACCCGGTCCGGGTCCAGCGTCGGCAGCATGCCGAGGCAGGTCGCCGCCTCGGCGAGGCCCGGCCGCTTCAGCACAGTCCCGGTCGGGCAGATCAGCAGCGGCAGTTCCTCCGGGACGATGCCGAGCCGCTGCACCAGCGCGCGGCCTTCCTCGTCGCCGTCGGCGTCGAGCATGGTGTAGGGGTAGCCGTTCCGGGTGAGCAGGCCCTCGATGGCGACGAGGCTCGCCTCGCCCGGGCGCCCCACCAGCACCGAGCCGGCGGCGCCGCCCTCGATCAGCCCCACCCGCCGCAGGATCAGCGCCCGCATCAGCACCTCGCCGACCTCGGCCGAGCCGATGGCGAGCGCGCGCAGATGCGCCGCGTCCAGCGGCAGCGCGGTGCAGCCCTCCGGCCCGGCGGTGGCGGCGGCGAGCGAGGGCCGCCCGGCGAGCTGGCTGACCTCACCGGTGAACTGGCCGGCGCCCTGCTCGGTGATCGGCTCCTCCCGGCCGAGCCCGTTGCGCCGCACGATGTTCAGGCTGCCGGCGAGGATGAGCCAGGTCGGCGCGCCGACATCGCCGACATCGAACACATGGGCGCCGGGCTCGAAGCGCCGCTCCGGTCCGCTGGCGAAGCGACGCATGGTGGCGAGCTGGGCCGGGGTGAGCACCGGGAACATCTGGTGGCGGCGTTCGTCGATCAGGCTCATCGCAGGCTCCGCGCTGTGGGCCGGGCTGGCCGGGGCGTTTCGGCAGAATGCCCCGTTCTCCCGGCAAGGGCTTGCGGGAACGAATGTTCCCCCGCGCCCGGCTTTCCGTGCCGGCGGCGGGCGGGCGCGGCCTGATGGCGGGCCTGATGGCGCGGCCTCATGGCGCCAGCCGGCGCGCCACCTCGCCGAAGGCGAGATCGACGGTGATGGCGAACAGCGCCACCAGCACGGTGCCCTGCAGCACGAAAGCGGGGTTCTCGCCGGCCAGCCCGTCGAGAATGGGCGAGCCGAGCGTCAGCGCCCCCACGGTCGAGCCGATGGTGGCGGTGCCGATGCCGATGATGGTGGAGGTGCGCACCCCGGCGAGGATGAGCGGCGCCGCCAGCGGCAGTTCCACCTGCCACAGCCGCGCGAGGGGGGAGAAGCCGCTGCCCTCCGCGGCCTCGATCGCGGCCCGCGGCACGCCGCGCAGCCCGGCCAGCGTCGCCCCCGTCACCGGCATCAGCCCGTAGAGCACCAGCGCCAGCAGGGTCGGCGCCGCGCCATAGCCGGTCATCGGCACCGCCAGCGCCAGCACCGCGACCGGCGGGAAGGTCTGGGCGATGGAGACCGTGGTCTCGAGGCTCGGCGCGAAGCCGCGCCCGGCCGGCCGGGTGGCGAACACCGCCGCGCCGATGCCGGCCACCGCCGCAATGAGGCTCGCCCCGCCCGCCAGCGCGGCGTGGGACAGCGCCAGTTCGACGAAGCCGGCGCGGCTGTAGACCGGGCGGTCGAGCCACGGGAACAGCGCGTGGAACAGCGGCGCCAGCCGGTCCATGACGAGGGTGAGCAGCACGAACAGCCCGCCCGCCCACACCACCGGCCGCCGCGCCAGCCGCGACGGCCTCACCGCGCCACCAGCGCCGCGAGGGTGATGACGCCGGCCCGCCCCGCGGCATCGCGCACCGGCAGCTCGGTGGCGCCGGACGCGACCATGCGGGCGAGGACCTCGTCCAGCGGGGTGTCGGCGTCGAGCGGTGCGCCCGCCGCGGTGCGGCTGAAATCGATCCGTCCGCCGGCGGTGGCGGTCTGCAGCAGCCGCAGGCCAAGCCGGGGGCCGCCAAGGAAGGCGGCGATCTCCGGGGTCGCGGGGGCGGCCAGCATCGCGTGGGGTTCGGCGGCCTGCACCAGCCGGCCGCCGGAGAGAAAGGCGACGAGGGTGGCAAGGCGCAGCGCCTCGTCGACATCGTGGGTGACGATGACGATGGTCGTCCCGGTGCGGGCCTGGATCTCCTTCAGCGCATCCTGCAGCGCGCGGCGGGTGAGGGGGTCGACCGCGCCGAACGGCTCGTCCATCAGCAGCACCTCCGGCTCGGCGGCGAGCGCACGGGCGACGCCGACCCGCTGCTGCTGCCCGCCGGAGAGCTGGTGGGGGTAGCGCCCGCCATGGGCGGCCTCCAGCCCGACCAGCGCCAGAAGCTCGGCCACCCGATGGTCGATCCGCGCCCGCTCCCAGCCGAGCAGCCGGGGCACGGTGGCGATGTTGCGCGCCACCGTCCAGTGCGGGAACAGCCCGACCGACTGGATGACGTAGCCGAGCCGGCGGCGCAGCGCGACCACCGGCAGCCCGGCCGCATCCTCGCCATTGATCAGCACCCGCCCGCTGTCCGGCTCGATCAGCCGGTTGATCAGCCGCAGCGCGGTGGACTTGCCGGCGCCCGATGGGCCAATGAGCGCGCAGATCGCCCCGCGCGGGATGGTGAGGGAAAGGTCGTCCACTGCCGCCGTCGCGCCGAAGCGGCGGGTGAGGTGCTCCAGCACGATCATCGCGCCGGCTCCGGGTCCAGCAGCGCGATCGCCGCGCCGAAGACGAGGTGCGCGGCGAGCGCGAGCAGGATGGTGGACAGCGCGCCGAGCAGGACGAGGTCGGCGGCGGTCTGGCCGAGGCCGCGGAAGATGAAGCCGCCCAGCCCGCCCGCGCCGATCAGGGCACCGAGCACGGCGAGGCCGACGAGCTGCACCACCACCACCCGCAGCATCCGCAGCAGCGTCGGCAGGGCCAGCGGCACCACCACGCCGGCGACGAGCTGCAGCCGGGTCATCCCCATGCCCCGCCCGGCCGAGAGCGCGGCGGCCGGCACGGCCCGCAGCGCCGCCTCGACCCCGCGCGCCACCGGCAGCAGGGCATAGAGCGCCAGCGCCACGATGGCGGGAAAGGCGCCGATGCCGCCGACCCCGAAGCCGCGCAGCGCCGGCAGCGCGTTCGCCAGCGCGGTGAGCGGGCCGATGAGCAGGGCGAACAGCGCGATGGAGGGAATGGTCTGCAGCAGGTTCAGCACCGCGAAGGCCGCCGCGCCGCGTGCCGGCCGCGCCAGCGCCCCGGCGCCGATGGCGGCGCCAAGGGGAAGGGCGATCAGGAGTCCACCCCCGACCAGCAGCAGGTGGCGGCCGGCCTCGTCGAGCCAGCCCGCCCGGTTCGCCGCGAACTCCCGCGCCAGCGACAGATCGGCGAGGTGGCCGGACAGGGCGATCAGCACCAGGGCCGCCGGCAGCGCCGCGACCAGCGCCACCCGCACCGGCACGGCGCCGATGCGGCGCGCGGCGTCGGCGAACACCAGCAGCGCCAGCGACAGCCAGATCCAGAACGCGGCGCCGAGCGAGACGCGGACCCGCCCGGCGACCCCCGCGCCGGCCTCGGCCACCGCATCGCCGGCCGCCGTGCCCGCCAGCGCGGCGAGCAGGGCCACGGCGGTGCCCGCCAGCGCCGCCAGCAGGACCGGCCGTGCCGTCCGTTCCTGGCGGGAGGCGGCGGGAGCGAGGGCGAGAACGATCATCCCCGCCGCCAGCGCCGCCAGCGCCAGCAAGCCGTCGAGCCCCACGGCCTCCCACACCGGGCGCGGCACGCCGGAGACGAGCCGGTTCGGCGCGACCCCGACAAAGCCGGCCGGCAGGGCGGCCAGCGCCAGCGCCGCCGCGGCGAGCACGGGGGCGGCGTCTGCCGCAGTGCCGCCGCCTTTGCGCGCCGCCGTCACCGCGCCGCGGCCCCCGCGGCGGGGCGGGGTGAAGGACCCGTTCACGGGCAGGCTCCGGCGGCCGCTATTTCAGCAGCCCTGCACCTTCCAGATAGGACCGCGCCACCACCGCGGCGTCCTGCCCGTCGAGCTGGACCTGCGCGTTCAGCTTCTGCAGCGTGTCGAGCGTCAGCCCGGCAAAGGCGGCGGCCAGCAGGCCGGCCATGGTGGGGTTGGCTTCCAGCACCGCGGCGCGGACCACCGGCGCCGGCTGGTAGACCGGCTGCACGTGCCGGGTGTCGGCCATCACCTTGAGGTCGAGGGCGGAGATGGCGCCGTCGGTGCCGTACACCATCGCGGTGTTGACGCCGGAGGTTCCCTCGCCCGCGGCCTTGATGGTGGCGGTGGTGTCGCCGCCGGAGAGCACCAGCAGCTGGTCGCCCTTCAGCGTGAAGCCATAAGCCTGCTGAAACGCCGGCAGCGCCGCCGGGCTCTCGACGAATTCGGCGGAGCCGGCGAGCTTCACCGTGCCGCCCTCCTGCACCCAGCGGGCGAAATCCTCCAGCGTGGCGAGCTTCTGCGCCGCCGCCACGTCGCCGCGCACGGCGATGCCCCAGGTGTTGTCGGCCGGGGCGGGGGCGAGCCAGACCAGCCCGTTGGGCGCGTCGAGCGCGCGGGCCTTCTCATAGGCGCCGGCGGCGTTCTTCCACACCGGGTCGGCCTCCATGGCGAAGAAGAAGCCGGCATTGCCGGTATATTCCGGGTAGATGTCGATCTCGCCGGCCAGCAGCGCGGTGCGGCAGATCTTGGTGGGGCCGAGCTGGATCTTGCGGCTCACCTCGATGCCGGCATTCTCGAGCGTCAGCGCAATGATGTTGCCGAGCACCGCGCCCTCGGTGTCGATCTTGGAGGCGACCACCACGGGTCGGGCCTCGCCCGGCGCGGCCGTCGCCATCAGGCCGAAGCCGAGGAGAAGCAGGGCGAGGAGGCGGCGGGGAAGCTGGGGCATGGAACTCTCCGGTCGGCAGGCGCAGCACAGGCTAGCGCATGACGCAGCGGCAGAGCTTTTGTTCCCGCACGGCGGCGGACGACTTTCGTTACTCCGCCGCAAGGCGGGGCCGGCGCTATTCCGCCGCGTCCATGCCGGCGGAGGCGGGGGCCGGCGCGGGGCTGCCGACGCCGAAGCGGCGGGCGACATAGTCCTCCACGATCTTCTTGAAGTCCTCGCGCAGGGTGGGGCCGCGCAGGGTCATCGCCTTCTTGCCGTCGATATAGACCGGCGCGGTGGGGAATTCGCCGGTGCCCGGCAGCGAGATGCCGATGTCGGCGTGCTTGCTCTCGCCCGGCCCGTTCACGATGCAGCCCATCACCGCCACGTTCAGCGTCTCGACGCCGGGATAGCGCCGCTTCCATTCCGGCATCGAGCTGCGGATGAAGTCCTGCACCTCGAAGGCGAGTTCCTGGAAGGTGGTGGAGGTGGTGCGCCCGCAGCCCGGGCAGGCCGCCACCAGCGGCACGAAGGTGCGCAGGCCCATGGTCTGCAGCATCTCCTGCGCCACCGTGACCTCGCGGGTGCGGTCGCCGCCCGGCTCGGGCGTGAGCGAGACCCGGATGGTATCGCCGATGCCCTGCTGCAGCAGCACGCCCATGGCGGTGGACGAGGCGACGATGCCTTTCGAGCCCATGCCCGCCTCGGTGAGGCCGAGATGCAGCGCATAGTCGGCGCGGCGGGCGAGCTCGGAATAGACGGTGATGAGGTCCTGCACCGCCGAGACCTTGGCGGAGAGGATGATCTTGTCGCGCGGCAGGCCGATCTCCTCCGCCAATGCGGCGGAGAGCAGCGCCGAGCGCACCAGCGCCTCGCGCGTCACCGCGCGGGCGTCGGCCGGGCGGGGCAGCCGGGCGTTCTCGTCCATCAGCCGGGTGAGCAGGTCGTCGTCCAGCGAACCCCAGTTGGCGCCGATCCGCACCGGCTTGCCGTGGCGGATCGCCATCTCGACGATGGTGGCGAAATGCCGGTCGCGCTTTTCGCCGAAGCCGACATTGCCGGGATTGATGCGGTATTTGTCGAGCGCGGCGGCGCAGTCGGGGTGCTCGGCCAGCAGGATGTGGCCGTTATAGTGGAAATCGCCGACCAGGGGCGTGGTCAGCCCCAGGCGCAGCAGCTTTTCCCGGATGTGCGGCACGGCGGCGGCGGAGTCGCTGCGGTCCACCGTGATGCGCACGATCTCCGACCCCGCCCGCGCCAGCGCCGCGATCTGGGCGACGGTGGCGTCGACGTCGGCGGTGTCGGTGTTGGTCATCGACTGCACCACCACCGGGGCGCC
>CAZIXP010000024.1:25893-33188 GCA_964543245.1 uncultured Starkeya sp. | reverse complement strand
GCCGACGGTGACGGCGCCGACCTTCACCGCCACGGTGCGGCGGCGGGCGGCGGGTCCGGCCGCCTCGAGCTCCGGCGCGACGATGGCGGCGGGGGAAAGGGTCTCGGTCGCGCTGGTCATGGGGCGGGTTTCCGGCGGCGCTGGATCGGTGATCGGGTTAGGCCGCGGCGCGCCCGCCGTCAACCGGCCGCGGCGGCGGTCGCCTCGATCCGGGGCGTTTCGGTGCGGGGCGTTTCGGGGGCGGCGGCCTGGCACTTCGCGCAGGTGCCGGCGATCTCGATGACCGGGTTGCGCGGGGTGAAGCCCGCCGCCCGCGTCGCCCAGGCGAGGTCGCGGCCGATGGCGTGGGAGGCGACCTCGGCGGTGGCGCCGCAGCTCTCGCAGATGAGGAACACCACCACGTCGTCGGCGCCGTGCTCGCGGCCGCAGACGATGAAGGCGTTGCGGCTCTCGATGCGGTGGGCAAGGCCCTCGGCGACGAGGAAATCGAGCGCGCGGTAGACCGACATGGGCGGCGGCCGGTCGCCCGAGGCGCCGAGCCGGCCGACCAGCTCATAGGCGCCGAGCGGGACATGGCTGTCGGCCAGCGATTCCAGCACGCGCCGGCGCAGCGGGGTGAGGCGCATGCCGCGCGCGGCGCAGCAGGCCTGCGCCCGCGCCAGCGCGCCCGCGACGCAGGAGCCGTGGTCGTGGTCATGCCCGGCGGCCACGTCTCCCTCCGCCGCGCCCGGGCGGTGCCGGTCGAGCGTCTCGACGGGGCCGGAGTCGCGCGCGGGCGGGGTATGGTCGGGCGATGTCATCGGGCTATCGTAAACCACTTCCATTGATCACGAAAACGAAACGGCCGGGCTTTGCCCGGCTTTGATCTGCCGCATCGCGCCCGGGGCCTTTCCGCCGCAGGAGAGCGTGATACCGTGCGCGAGAACCCGGTCCGGCCGGCGGCGTTGGTCGTCCGACGGATATGAGGGCGCCCGCCGCGCGGCGCAACCACAGGAGATGTGCATGCTGAAGGGTAAGACCGCCGTCGTCACCGGCTCCACGAGCGGCATCGGCCTCGCCATCGCCCGCGGCCTCGCCGCGGAGGGCGCCAATGTCGTGCTGAACGGCTTTGGCGACGCCGCCGCGATCG
This sequence comes from uncultured Starkeya sp., assembly GCA_964543245.1. Taxonomy (GTDB): domain Bacteria; phylum Pseudomonadota; class Alphaproteobacteria; order Rhizobiales; family Xanthobacteraceae; genus Ancylobacter. The sequence continues at coordinate 32,059 of CAZIXP010000024.1, read as the reverse complement.
AGGCCCTGCGCGCGGGCATCGAGAGCGAGTTCGGGGTGAAGGCGGCCTATTCGCCGGCCGACCTCACCAAGGCGTCGGAATGCGCCGGGCTGGTCGCCTTCGCGGAGGAGACCTTCGGCTCGGTCGACGTGCTGGTGAACAATGCCGGCGTGCAGCATGTCGCCCCGATCGAGGAATTTCCCGACGACAAGTGGGACCTCATCATCGCGCTGAACCTCTCCGCGGCCTTCCACGCCATCAAGGCCGCGGTGCCGGGCATGAAGGCGCGCAAATGGGGCCGCATCATCAACACCGCCTCCGCCCACGCGCTGGTGGCCTCGCCCTACAAGGCGGCCTATGTCTCGGCCAAGCACGGCATCGCCGGCCTCACCAAGACCGTGGCGCTGGAGACCGCCACCTTCGGCATCACCTGCAACGCCATCTGCCCCGGCTATGTCTGGACCCCGCTGGTGGAGAAGCAGATTCCCGACACCGCCAAGGCCCGCGGCCTGACCGAAGAGCAGGTGAAGCGCGACGTGCTGCTCGCCGCCCAGCCGACCAAGGAATTCGTCACCGTCGAGGAAGTGGCCGCGCTGGCGGTGTTCCTCGCCTCGGATGCCGCGCGCTCCATCACCGGCTCGCTGCAGCAGATCGACGGCGGCTGGGTGGCGGAATAGGCGGCGGGAGCAGCGACGATGGCGGAGAGCGAGAAGCCGGCCGGCGCGCCGGCACGGGCCCGGCGCGGCAAGGCACCCGGGGCGGCGTCGGCGGCGGCCGGTGCGGCGACGGGGGCGGGCGCGGAAGAGGCGACCGCCGCGGCGATCGCGCAATCGCCCGGTCCGGCCGGCGAGACCGCGCGCAACGCGGCCTCCGCCCTCTCGGTGCACGGGCCGGTCGGCGCCGAGGCGGTGAAGGCCGAGCCGCCTTCCGCCTCCGCCACGGCGAAGCCGGCCGGGCACGGCTCCCGCATCAAGGCGGTGAACCTCGCGCTGCAGGGCGGCGGGGCGCACGGCGCCTTCACCTGGGGCGTGCTGGACCGGCTGCTGGAAGACGGCCGCATCCGCATCGAGGGCGTCTCCGGCACCAGCGCCGGGGCGATGAACGCCGCGGTGCTCACCTCCGGCCTCGCCAAGGGCGGGGAGGAAGGCGGCCGCGAGGCGCTGACCCGCTACTGGCGCGCGGTTTCTAAGGACGGGCGCACCAGCCCGATCCAGCGCACGCTGCTGGACCGGCTGATGGGCAACTGGTCGCTCAATATGAATCCGGCCTATGTGGCGATGGACCTGATGAGCCGGCTGGTATCGCCCTACGAATTCAACCCGATGAACATCAACCCGCTGCTCGACCTCGTGAACGAACACGTCGACTTCGAGGCGGTGCAGTCCTGCGACCATGTCCACGTCTTCGTCAGCGCCACCAATGTCCATACCGGCAAGGTGCGGGTCTTCTCCAAGACCGAGCTGACCGCCGAGGCGATCATGGCCTCGGCCTGCCTGCCCAACATGTTCCAGGCGGTGGAGATCGACGGCGTGCCCTATTGGGACGGCGGCTTCATGGGCAACCCCGCGCTGTTCCCGTTCTACAACGCGGTGAAGACCGACGACATCCTGCTCATCCAGATCAACCCCATCATCCGCCGTGAAACGCCGAAGACGGCGCGCGACATCCAGAACCGGATCAACGAGATCACCTTCAACGCCTCGCTGCTGGCCCAGCTGCGCGCCGCCGATTTCGTCACCCGGCTGCTCCGGCAGGGCAGCCTGAGCCACCGCGGCGACGGGATCGACGGCTATCGCGACCTGCGCCTGCACCGCATCGACGGCGCGGAGAAGCTCGTGGCGCTCGATGCCTCCACCAAGCTGAACGCGGAGTGGGAATTCCTGACCTATCTTCGCGATATCGGACGGGACGCCGCCGCGCGGTTTCTGGACCAGCACTTCGACGATATCGGCGTGCGCTCCACGCTCGACATCCAGGACGAGCTGCGGAAGAACTGAGCCGGCCGGGGCGGTCGCTATGGCCGCCGCGGCGCGACCCGCCGGGTTGCCGGGCGCGGCGGCCGTGCGCGGGCAGCGCAGGGCCTGTCCGGCGCCGCCCGCGGCGAGGCTGCGCCAGGCGAAGGGCCAGGCTCAGGCGAAGGTGAAGTCGGATGCGGTCAGCGTAAGGGCCGATCCGTCGAACGCCTTCACCGTGATGGTGTTGCCGCCGTGCAGGTCGATGATGGGGGCGGCGGTGCCGTTGCCGGAGATGTCGAGCTCGCCGAAGGCGTGGATGCCATAGGCCGCGAGGTCGATGGTGTCGCGGCCCTGCGGCCCGCCGAGCTGCTGGCCGAAATCGTTGATCGTGTCCTGGCCGCTGCCGGGCTGGAACACGAACCGGTCATTGCCGCCGCCGACCGGCAGGCTCACGCTGCCCGACTTCGTCGCGTAGTCGCCCCAGAGCTCGTCGCCGCCCGCGCCGCCGTCGATGATGTCGTTGCCGAGCTGGCTGACGGTGGAGGCGTCGTTACCGCCAATGGACAGGGCGTCGCCATAGATGATGTCCGCACTGTCATCGCCATAGAGATGGTCGTTGCCGCCGCTGGCGTCGGAATTGAGCCCGGAGGCGAGCGAGACGCCGTCGCCATAGAGCACGTCGCCGCCGCTGCCGCCATGGAGGGTGTCGTTTCCACCTATGGCGTTGGCGCCCTGGTCGTTGGCGAGGTAGAAGCCGTCGCCGCTCAGGACATCGACTCCTTCGTCGCCGAACAGGATGTCGTTGCCGCCATAGGCATTGGTATTGTTGGCGGTGCCGTCGCTGGAACTGGCGAGGAAGGAGGCGTCGCCGGCGATCGAATCGTTTCCGCTGCCGCCCACCAGCGTGTCGTCGCCGCCATAGCTGTTGAGAAGGCTATAGCCTTCGCCGAAGATCTGGTCGTCCTGGGCGCTGCCGGTGATGATGTCGTTCCCGCCCTGGGCGTAGGTCAGGGTGGCCCCGTCGCCCATGAGCACATAGCTCCACTGCGTGACCTGGGTGGCGTTGATGATGTCGTCGCCGCCGTGGACGAAGCTGCCCGAGGTGCCGGTCATCGTCTCGACATCGCCATAGGCCGTGGCGATGCTGCCGGCCAGCCACAGCTGGTCATTGCCGCTGCCGCCGGAGACGTTGTACGTCGTGGAATAGGGGCTGCCGGCATTGCTGGCGCGCACGGTGAAATCGAGAAAGTCGTCGCCGGCGCCGAGATCGAAGGCCGTGAAGCCGGAAAAGCGCAGCTTGTTCACCCCGCTCAGGGTGAAGTCATAGATGAAGGCGTCGTTATTGGCGGTGCCGGTCAGCGTCGTGTCGCCGGCCGTGGCGGTGTAGACCGTGGAGCTGCCGTAGAAGCCGGCGATGGAGATGGTGGTGGAGGTGGTGCCCAGCGTGGATGTGCTCCGGCTGCTGAGCTTGCCCTGATAGACGAACTGCATTGGCGTTTTCCTCCACCTGGAGCGTGATCGCTCTCATTCCTGTCACCATGATACCCCGCCGGCCCGCCGACGCCACCCGTGCGGAAGGCTCCGGCAGGGCGGGCGCCCTGCCGATGGCCGGCGCCGTCGGCCCGGCGGTCGTTCAGGCGAAGGTGAAGTCGGCGCTGGTCAGGGTGAGGGCCGCCCCGTCGAACGCCTTCACCGTGATGGTGTTGCTGTTGCCGAGGTTGACGATGGCGGCGGAGGTGCCGTTGCCGGTGATGTCGAGCTCGCTGAAGGCGTGGATGCCATAGGCCGCGAGGTCGATGGTGTCGCGGCCCTGCGGCCCGCCGGCCTGCTGGCCGAAATCACTGATGGTGTCCTGGCCGCTGCCGGGCTGGAACACGAAGCTGTCGTTGCCGCCGCCGGCCAGCAGGCTCACGCTGTCCGATTTCCACCCATAATCGCCCCATAGTTCGTCGTCGCCAGCGCCGCCGTCGATGATGTCGTTGCCGAGTTGGCTGACGGTCGAGGGATCGGCGCCGCCGATCGACGCGGAATCGCCATAGATGAGATCCGCACCGTCATCGCCAGAGATCACGTCGCCGCCGCAGGCGGCGAGGGAACCCGTGCCGGCGGCCAGTGACTCGGCATCGCCATAGATGATGTCGTTATTGTTGCCGCCGTGGAGGAGATCGGCGCCGCAATTGGCCCGCGCCGCCGCATTGTTCGCGACATAGGCGCCGTCGCCATAGAGCCAGTCGTCGCCGTCGTCGCCGAACAGGGTGTCGTTGCCGCCATAGGCTTCTGAATTGTCGGCGTCGCTGTTGCTGGAACTGGCAAGCTCGTAGCCATCCCCGTACAGGCGGTCGGAGGAGCCGGCGCCCGTCAGCGTATCGTTGCCGCCATAGCTGTTGATCAGCGTATAGCCGTCGCCATACATGAACTCGGAGGTGTCGTCGCCGCCGAGAATAATGTCGGCCCCGCCTATGGCGTAGGTCAGGGTGGCGGCGTCGCCATAGAGGCCGGGCGAATATTCCTCGCCCCGGAACTGGCTGGCATTGATGATGTCGTCGCCGCCGCGGACGGAGCGCGCCTCGGTGCCGGTGAGGGCCTCGACGTCGCCATAGGCGGTGTCGAGCTGCCCGGCGAGCCACAGCCGGTCATTGCCGCTGCCGCCATAGACCGTGTAGTTCGTGTCATAGGGGCTGTCGACATTGCTGGCGCGCACGGTCATGTCGAAGAAATCGTCGCCGGCGCCGAGATCGAAGGTCAAGAAGCCGGAAAAACGCAGCCTGTTCACCCCGCCCAGGGTGAAGTCATAGATGAAGGCGTCGTTATTGGCGGTGCCGGTCAGGGTCCTGTCGGTCGCCGTGGCGGTGTAGACCGTCGAACTGGCATAGAAGCCGGCTATGGAAATGGTCGTCGATGTGGTGCCCAGCGTGGATGTGCTGCGGCTGTTGAGCTTGCCCTGATAGACGAACTGCATGGTTGCCCCCGGCCGCCCCGCGGCCCGCTTCCCCTGTCATGATGATACCTCGGAGCCGGGCGGCGCCACAGGCCGAGGCCGGATTTTCAGTCGCGTGCCGACCGCGGCGGGATGCACCCTCTCCCGGCCGATGCTAGAGACGGCCGGACCCGCTGCCCCGCGCCGCCCTGCAGCCGCCGGGCGGAAGCGGGCGGGGCGAAAGGGTACGGGACAGAAGCGTGCGGAACAGAAGCGTGCGGAACAGAAGCGGGCCTGGCGGAGACCGGGATGGCGGGCGAGGGCAGCATCGCGTGGCGGTTCGGCACGGTGAGCCCGGGCGGGCGGGGCGCGCGCGATGAGTGAGCCCGCGCCCGCGCCCACCCACGCCTTCTCCCTCGCCGATCGCCTGCTGCACCGCGACGGGCTGATGCTGGTCATCGACAAGCCCGCGGGACTGCCGGTCCATAAGGGGCCGAAGGGCGGGGAGACGCTGGCCGACCATCTCGATTCGCTGCGCTTCGGCCTGCCGAACCCGCCGGAACTGGCGCACCGGCTGGACAAGGACACCTCCGGCTGCCTGGTGCTCGGCCGCCACCGCAAGGCGCTGGCCGAGCTGGGCCGGGCCTTCGCGCAGGGGCTGGTCGGCAAGACCTATATGGCGGTGGTGCGCGGCGTGCCCAAGGAGGGCGGCGGGCGCATCGAGCTCAATCTCGCCAAGCGTTCGCCCCACCGCGGCTGGTGGATGGCGGTCGATCCCCAGGGCCAGCCCGCGGTCACCGAATGGCGGCTGCTGGCGGCGGGGGAGGGGCTCGGCGTGGTCGCGCTCTCCCCGCTCACCGGGCGCACCCATCAGCTCCGCGTCCACATGGACGCGATCGGCCACCCGATCTTCGGCGACAGCATCTATGGCGGCGCGCCGCGCCTGCCGGGCGGCCCGGCGCTGCACCTGCACGCCCGCCGCCTCGTGCTGCCGCAGGGGCGGGGCAAGCCCCCGCTCGACGTGCGGGCGCCGCTGCCGGCGCATATGCTGGCCACCCTCGCCGCGCTCGGCCTCGACGCCGGGGCTCTGGCGGCGGCGGCCGATGGCTGCGCCTTCAGCAAGCTCGCCGCCGGCGTCACCGCCGGGGCGGAGGAATAGCGCGCGGGCCTGCACCGATGGCGCAACGGCGCTGCCGCGACGATCCGCGATGAGGGAGCCCGGTGTCCCGCTGCCGCGTCCGGCACGGCGGATGAACCGGTCTGCCTCCTCGTTCGGTGCCCGCGGCTCTGGGCGCCGAACGCGGGCCGCCGGTGG
>CAZIXP010000024.1:16483-25883 GCA_964543245.1 uncultured Starkeya sp. | reverse complement strand
GGAGCCGCCCCCGGCTCAGCCGCGGTAGTCGGCGTCGGAGACGTGCTCCAGCCAGTCCACCGCCCTGCCGTCGAGCCGTTCCTGAATCGCGATGTGGCTCATGGCGGTGCCGGGCGCGGCGCCGTGCCAGTGCTTCTCCCCGGGGGCGAACCACACCACGTCGCCGGGGCGGATCTCCTCCACCGGGCCGCCCTCCCGCTGCGCCCGGCCGAGGCCGGAGGTGACGATGATGGTCTGCCCCAGCGGGTGGGTGTGCCAGGCGGTGCGGGCGCCCGGCTCGAAGGTGACGAGCGCGCCCGCCGCCCGCGCCGGGGCCTCGGCCTGGAACAGCGGGTCGATCCGCACCGTGCCGGTGAACCAGTCCGCCGGTCCGGCGGCGGAGGGCTGGGAGCCGTTTCGCGTGATCTGCATGGTGGTCTCCTGCGGACGCGCCGGGGGCGCTCCGCGTCATCTGGGGCGGGCGACGGCGCCGGCAAGGCGCGCCGCACCGGCCGGCCGAAGGGGACGGCCGAAGGGGACGTCCTCAGTCCAGCAGCGCCGCCAGCCGGGCGGCGACCTGCCCGGCGCCGAGCAGGCCCGGGGTCGGCTCGGTGGAGGTGACGACATGGACCGCGGTGCCCACCAGCCGCGCCTGATGGGGGGGATGCTCCTCGAACGCCTCGCGGAAGGGGGAGTGCGCCATCAGCGGCGCCAGCCCCGCCGCCACCCCGCCGGCCAGGAACACGCCGCCGCGGGCATTGAAGATGAGGGCGAGGTCGCCGGCGATCCGCCCGAAGATGCGCAGGAAGATGTGGCAGGTCTCCAGCGCGTCGCGCTCGCCCGCCAGCGCGGCGGCGATCACCAGCTCCGGCGCCAGCCTCTCGCCGGTGAAGACCAGGTGGATATGGGCGAGGCCGCTGCCGGACAGGGCATGCTCCACCACCACCGGGCCGAAGGCGCGCACCAGATGGGCCAGCAGCCGGGCCTCGGTGGCGTTGGTGGCGCCGAGCCGGGCGCGGCCGCCCTCGCCGGTGATGACGACGGGGTGGCCGTCGCCGCCCAGGATCAGCCCGGCGACGCCGAAGCCGGTGCCCGGGCCACAGACCAGCACCGGCGCCCCCGGCAGCGACTTGCCGGCGCCCACCGCGATCAGATCGGCCGGGGCGACGACCTGCACGCCATGGGCCAGCGCCTCGAAATCGTTCAGCACCACAAGGTGGCTCCAGCCGAAGCGCGCGCGCAGGCCGGCCTTGGTGAAGGCCCAGTCGCGGTTGGTCAGCCGCACCTGCTCGTCATCGGCCGGGCCGGCCACCGCCAGCACCGCGCCGCGCACCAGCCGGCCGGAGTCGGCGCGGGCGGCGAGGTCGGTCTCGATCATCGCCTCGATGGTGGGGAAGGAATCGTTGCGGTGGATGCGGATGTCCGTCGGCCGGCCGTCGAGGCCGATGAGGGCGAGGCGGGACGAGGTGCCGCCTATGTCGGCGGCGAGGACGGGGTGCGACATGAACCTGCTGCAGGTTGGAGGCGAACGCGCCGATAGGACCCAATCCGGCGGCGTTCCACAAGCCCTGCCGCAACGGCCGGGCGGGGAGACCGACCAAAGCGCAGCGGGGCGGTTGCGTTCCCGCCGCACTCGGCCTAGGTCCGGCCCATGAACGACTCACGCAAGAATGGCCCGAGGCGGCCCCCGCACACCCGCGGCCCCGGCAAGGGATCGGCCGGCCGCACGGGATCGGCCGGGCGCGGCCCGGACCGTGGCGAGCGGCCGGCGCCGGCGGGGTACGCCGGCGGGCAACACGGCAGCGGGCATGATTCCAGCGGTCTCGCCGCCCGCCGTGCCGCCGCCGACGCGATCGAGGCGGTGCTGCTGAACGGGCGCCCGCTGGAAGAGGCGCTGGAGCGGCTCTGCCGCGGCCTGCCGGACCGCGATCGCGGCTTCGCCCGCATGCTGGCCGCCAGCGCGCTCCGTCGGCTGGGTTCGCTGAAGGCGGTGCTCGCCGCGATGATGGAGAGCCCGCTCGCGGAGCGCGGCCGCCGCGCCGAGACGCTGCTGCTGATCGGCGCCGCGCAGATCCTGCTGATGGACGTGCCGGACCATGCCGCGGTCGCCACCACGGTGGACCTTGCCGGCGAGCAGCCGGCCACCGCGGGCTATAAGGGCCTGATCAATGCCGTGCTGCGCCGGGTGGCGCGCGAGGGTGCCGCCCCGTTCGCCGCAGCGGAGGCGGCCGGGGCCGACCTGCCGGAGTGGCTGCTCGCTGGCTGGCGGCGGACCTATGGCGCCGAGCGCGCGGCCGAGGCGGCGCGGATGCTGCGGCAGGAAGCCCCGCTCGACATCAGCGTGAAGGCGGCCCCCGCCGGCTGGGCCGAGCGGCTGGGCGGGCGGCTGCTGCCGACCGGCTCGATCCGTCTCGTCGAGGCCGGCAGCGTCACCGCGCTGCCCGGCTTCGAGGAAGGGGCGTGGTGGGTGCAGGATGCCGCCGCCGCGATTCCCGCCCGCCTGCTGCACGCCGCGCCGGGCAAGGGCGTCGACGAGCTGTGTGCCGCGCCGGGTGGCAAGACCGCCCAGCTCGCCGCCGCCGGCGCCGAGGTGGTGGCGCTGGACCGCTCCGGCCCCCGGCTGAAGCGGCTCGCGCAGAATCTCGCCCGACTCAACCTCGCCGCCACCGTTGTGGAGGCCGACGCCACCCGCTGGGAGGGCGGCCCGTTCGACGCGGTGCTGATCGACGCCCCCTGTTCGTCCACCGGCACGCTGCGGCGCCACCCCGACGTCGCCTGGACCAAGGGCCCGCAGGATGTCACGAGCCTCGCCGCGCTGCAGGCCCGGCTGCTCGACCACGCCGCAAGCCTGCTGCGGCCGGGCGGGGTGCTGGTCTATTCCACCTGCTCGCTGGAGCCGGACGAGGGCGAGCGGCAGATCGAGCGGCTGCTGGCCCAGTCCGACGCCTTCCGGCGCGAGCCGGTGACGCCGGGAGAATGCGGCCTGCCGGCGGAGTGGCTGACCGCGGCCGGCGAGGTGCGCACCCTGCCTTACCACCTGCCGGACCCCGACATGCGCTATGCCGGGCTCGACGGCTTCTTCGCCGCACGGCTGCGGCGGGTCGGAGGGCGTCGCCGCCGCGGCCGGCGCGGTGCCGCTCGGCCGGCGCCGGGGCGAGGGCTCGCCGGCCGGCTGCGAGTGCCGGAACGCGCGCGCCGCTGCGCTCCGGCTCGCACTCTCCCGTCGGCACTTTTGCGCCGGCACTCTCTCTCGCTGGCTCTCGGGCCGGCAGACGTTTAATCTTGCCGGATGGGGGCGGAGAGGTCCGCATCCGGAAGGCTCAGGGAACAGCCCTCATGCCTCGCGATGCCTATTCGGATCGTGCGCGCCTGGCGCTGTTCGTCACCGAGGCCGGGTGGCGGACGGTGCGCACGCACGCCATGGCGCAGTCGGCCCGGCCGTGGCGGATGGCGACCATCCCGGTGCCCGGCCGGCTGGTGTTGGCGCCGCAGGACCTGCGGACCGGCGACGCCACCCGCGCCGGCGAGATCTATTCCGGCCGCTTCGCCTTCGCCGGCAAGGTGGTGAACACCGGTGGCCTCTCGCCGTTCGAGGTGGAGCCGCCTTCGCGGGAATGGGCGGAGGAGCTGATGGGCTTCGGCTGGCTGCGCCACCTGCGCGCCGCCGAGACCGCCATCGCCCGCGCCAATGCCCGCTCGCTGGTGAGCGACTGGATCACGCTGCGGGCGCACCGCCAGCCCGGCGCGCGGGCGCCGGAGGTCTGCGCCCGCCGCATCATCAGCTGGCTCGCCCAGGCCCAGCTCATCCTGCAGGAGTCCGACCAGGCCCTGTTCCGCCGGGTGGTGCAGTCGCTGACGGCGCAGGTGCGCCACCTGCGCAGCCTCGAGCCCAATATCCGCGACGGCTATCCCCGCCTGCTGGCGGCGATGGCGCTGTGCTTCGCCGGGCTGTGCATGGCCGACCAGACGCGGCTGCTGCGCATCGCCCAGCGCCGCGTGGTAGAGGAGCTGGAGCGGCAGATCCTGCCCGATGGCGGCCATGTCAGCCGCAATCCCGGCCTGCTGGTGGAGATCCTGCTCGACCTGCTGCCGCTGCGCCAGGCCTTCCACGCCCGCAACCTGCCGCCGCCGGCGCCGCTGATGAACGCCATCGACCGCATGATGCCGATGCTGCGCTTCTTCCGCCATGGCGACGGCGCCTTCGCCCATTTCAACGGCATGGGGCCGACCCCGGCGGATTCGCTGGCCACCGTGCTGGCCTATGACGACGCCCGCGGCGTGCCGGTGGCCAATGCGCCCCATTCCGGCTACCAGCGCATCGAGGCCGGCGGCACGGTGGTGATCGCCGACACCGGCACGCCCCCGCCCATCGCCATGAGCCACGAGGCCCATGCCGGGTGCCTCTCCTTCGAGCTGTCCTCGGGCCGCAGCCGCATCGTCCTGAACTGCGGGGTGCCCGCCGTCAGCCGCGAGGCGTGGCGGCCGATGGCCCGGCGCACCGCGGCCCATTCCACCGTCACGGTGGAGGATTCCTCGTCCTGCCGCTTCATCGCCGAGGGCGTGATGATGCGGCTGTGCGGCACCCCGGTGGTGGAAGGGCCGGGCGAGGTGAAGGTGGAGCGCTTCGAGCATGACGGCGCCCAGATCGTGCGGGCCAGCCATGACGGCTATGTCCGGCGCTACGGCATCCTGCACCAGCGCAGCTGGCGGCTGTCGCCCGACGGGCGCCGGCTCGACGGCGAGGACGTGCTGCGCCCGACCCGGGGCGAGACCTTCGAGGGCGACCAGCCCGACCGCTTCGCCGTGCGCTTCCACCTGCATCACGCCGTCGCGCCGAGCCGGCTTGCCGATGGCCACACCGTGCTGCTCGCCATGCCCGGCGGGGAGAACTGGATCTTCGCCGCCCCCCATCTGCGCATCGACATCGAGGAAAGCCTGATGCTGGCGGCGAGCGGGGGCGCGCGGCGCTGCGACCAGCTGGTGATCAGCGGGCGGGTGCGCCATCTGCCCCGGCTGGTCTGGACCTTCATGCGGGCGGACGCGGCCGCCCCGCCGCGCGAGAAGCGTTGACCGCGCAAGGCTGCCCTGGGGCCGGCGCGGTTCACCTGCGGCTCCCGACGTGATAGGGCGGGGCCTCTCGCCACCAGCCAGCGTGCCCGCCATGAGCTCCGACGTCCGTTCCATCTCCCGCGCCCTGATCTCCGTCTCGGACAAGACCGGGCTGGTGCTGTTCGCCACCCGGCTCGCCGCGCGCGGGGTGGAGCTGGTCTCCACCGGCGGCACCCGCAAGGCGCTGGCCGAGGCCGGGCTGCCGGTGATCGACGTCGCCGACGTCACCGGCTTCCCCGAGATGATGGACGGCCGGGTGAAGACGCTGCACCCGCGCGTGCATGGCGGCATCCTCGCGGTGCGCTCGGACGGCGCCCACCAGGCCGCGATGGCCGAGCACGGCATCGCCCCGATCGATCTGGTGGTGGTCAGCCTCTACCCCTTCGAGGCGACGGTCGCGGCCGGTGCCGATTTCGACGCCTGCATCGAGAACATCGACATTGGCGGGCCGGCCATGATCCGCGCCGCCGCCAAGAACCATGCCGATGTCGCGATCGTGGTCGATCCCGCCGATTACGGCGCGGTGCTGGAGGAATTCGAGGCGAAGGGCGGCACCACGCTCGCCACCCGCCGCCGGCTGGCGCAGGCGGCCTATGCCCGCACCGCGGCCTATGACGCCGCGATTTCCACCTGGTTCGCCGGCGTCAACGCACAGTTCGCCCCGCCGCGCCGGGTCTTTGCCGGGGTGCTGGCGGAGACGCTGCGCTACGGCGAGAACCCGCATCAGGACGCCGCCTTCTATGCCGGCGGCCCGGCCCGGCCGGGGGTCGCCACCGCCCGCCAGCTCCAGGGCAAGGCGCTGTCCTACAACAACCTCAACGACACCGACGCCGCCTTCGAGGCGGTGGCCGAGTTCGATGCCGCCCGCACCGCGGCGGTGGTCATCGTCAAGCACGCCAATCCCTGCGGCGTCGCCGAGGGCGCCTCGCTCGAGGAGGCCTATCGCAAGGCGCTGGCCTGCGACCCGACGTCGGCCTTCGGCGGCATCGTCGCGCTGAACCGCACCCTCGACGCCGAGGCGGCCCGGGCCATCGTCGAGATCTTCACCGAGGTGATCGTCGCCCCCGCCGCCACAGAAGAGGCGATCGCCATCGTCGGCGCCAAGAAGAACCTGCGCCTGCTGGTCACCGGCGCCCTGCCGGACCCGCGCGCCGGCGGCCTCACGGTGAAGTCGCTGGCCGGCGGCCTGCTGGTGCAGGGCCGCGACAATGCGGTGGTCGACGACATGGAGCTGAAGGTGGTGACCCGCCGGGCGCCCAGCGCGGCCGAGCTGGCCGACCTCGCCTTCGCCTTCCGCGTCGCCAAGCACGTGAAGTCGAACGCCATCGTCTACGCGAAGGACCTCGCCACGGTGGGCATCGGCGCGGGGCAGATGAGCCGGGTCGATTCGGCCCGCATCGCCGCGCTGAAGGCCGGCGAGGCCGCGGCCGCGGCGGGCCTCGCCGAGCCGCTGACGCGGGGCTGCGTCGTCGCCTCCGACGCCTTCTTCCCCTTCGCCGACGGGCTCTTGACCGCGATCGAGGCCGGCGCGACGGCGGTGATCCAGCCGGGCGGCTCGATCCGCGACGCCGACGTCATCGCCGCCGCCGACGAGGCCGGGGTCGCCATGGTGTTCACCGGCATCCGCCATTTCCGCCACTGAGCCGGTCGCCGGAGACGGATCGCACCATGAAAAAGGCGGGCCGGAGCCCGCCTTTCCTCAGCCGTGGGCAAAAAAAGACGGGAGCCGCGCCCCCCACGCAGGCTCCCGTCCGCCCCGCCCCAGGGGCAGCTCGGAACCGGGCCTCAGAACCGGTAGGTGACGCCGAGGCCGATGATCCACGGGTTCAGGTCGGCGGTGCCGGTGAGCGGCGAGCCGGCGACGGTGACGTCGAAATTGGGCTCCAGGAAGAGCTTCTTGACGTCGACGTTGAGGCCCCAATGGGCGTCGAACATGTAGTCGAAGCCGGCCTGCAGGGCGAAGCCCCAGGCGTCCTTCACGTCGAGCGAATCGGCCGAATCCGCCTTGGTGTCGAAGAAGATGGTGTAGTTGATGCCGGCGCCGACATAGGGTTTGAACGCGCCGAAATCGGTGAAGTGGTACTGCAGCGTCAGGGTCGGCGGCAGCAGCCAGGTCGAACCGATCGTGCCGAGCCCGGCGATGCTGCCGGAGCCGTCGATGTCGTGCTTGGTGACGCCGAGGATCAGTTCGGCCGCCCAGTTCTGGGTGAAGTAGTAGGTGATGTCGAGTTCCGGCACGATGGAGTCGGAATATTTCAGGTCGGAGCCCGGCACCCCGTTCACCGAGCCCTTGTCCTCCGGCAGCACGCCGAGGACACGCACGCGGATCTGCCACGGGCTGGGCTCGATCACCGGGGCTTCCGGCGCCTTCACCACCTTCGGCGCCGGGGCGGGCGCCGGGGCGGAGACGTCCGCAGCCTGCGCGGAGCCCGCTGTGCCAAGGCCCGCCGCGCCGACACCCGCCAGCACCAGGGCGACCGCCCCCATTCCCGCCTTCATCGTCGACATCGGCCCCATTCCCTTGATATGCCCCAAGACCGCCCGTTTTCCGCGGTCGTTGGCGCATTGGTGCAAGGCCGGCACCAGCATGTATTTGATTGTAATCAAGGCCTGCATCGTTACGTCATGGATGTGGCGTAGAGGCAACAGCCCAAGGGCCGGCCCCGCAGCCGGCAGCAACCGGGCGATGATCCCGGCGGGAGGAATGACATGGGCCTCGAAGGTTTCCTCGCGAATGAAGATGAGCGGGCGGCGCGCGCGCTGATCGACCAGGCGGACCTCATCCTGTCCGCGGCCGATCCCGACGTGCCGGCGAAATTCGCCGCCCGGCTGTTCGGCCGCGCCGCGGCGGAGGACCTGAGGCTCTACGCGCCGCACGAGCTCGCTGCGCTGGCCCGCGCCGCCTTCGCCCATCTGCGCCGGCGTCCCGCCGCCGGGCCGGACATCCGGCTGGATCTGCCGGAGCGGGCGGAGAACGGCACCCGCCTCGGCGAGGTGATGGTCGTCGAGATCCTGAACGACGACATGCCTTTCCTGCTCGATTCGGTGATGGCGGCGCTCACCGCGCTCGGCCTCACCGCGAGCCTCGTGGTGCATCCCATCCTCACCGTGGAGCGCGGCGCCGGCGGCGTCCTGCTCGGCCTTGCCGACGGACCGGCGGGCGACCCCCGCATCACCCGCGAAAGCCTCATCCATGTCCATGTCGCCCGGGTCGGCGACCCCGAGCGCCGCGCCGCGGTGGCCGCGGAGCTGGCCGGCGTCCTCGCCGAGGTGCGCGCGGCGGTGCAGGGCTGGCGGCCGATGCTGGCGGAGGTCGCCGCGGCGCTGGAGAGCCTGCGCCAGGCGCCCGACTCGGTTCCGGCGGAGGAGCTGAAGGAGGCCACCGGCTTCCTCGAATGGCTGCTGGCCGGCAATTTCACCTTCCTCGGCTGCCGCGCCTACGACATCGATCCCGAGGCGGCGGCCGGCTCCCCGCATTTCATCCGCCGGATGGGCGACGCGCTCGGCCTCCTCGCCGACCCCGAGCTGCGGCTGTTCCGCCGCCCGGCCGATCCGGTGGCGGTGAGCGCCGACCTCGCCCAGGTGCTGGCCGATCCCGAGCCGCTCCTCGTCACCAAGTCGCAGGCGTTTTCGCGGGTGCACCGCCGCGCGGCGATGGATGTGGTGGTGGTGAAACGCTACGACGCCGCCGGCCGCCCGGTGGGCGGGCTGGCCATCGCCGGCCTGTTCACCGTCACCGCCTATGCCGGCTCGGTGCGGCTCATGCCGCTGCTGCGGCGCAAGGTGGCGGCGGTGCTCGCCCGTGCCGGCTTCGCGCCGGAGAGCCATTCCGGCCGGGCGCTGGTGAAGGTGCTGGAGAGCTACCCCCGCGACGACCTGTTCCAGATCGACGTCGAGCTGCTCTACCGCTTCGCCATCGCCACGCTGCAGCTCGACGAGCATCCCCGGGTGCGGGTGCTGGCCTGGCGCGAGCGGTTCGACCGCTTCGTCTCGGTGCTGGTCTATGTCCCGCGCGACCGCTACGACAGCGAGGTGCGCGAGCGGATCGGCAGCTTCCTCGCGCAGAGCTTCGGCGGCGCGGTGCTGAGCTTCCGGCCGCTGTTCATGGACGGGCCGCTGACCCGGGTGCATTTCATCGTCGAGCGGCAGCTCGGCGAGAGTCCGCGGGTCGACCAGTCCGCGCTCGAGGCCCGGGTCTCCGCCATCATCCGCACCTGGGACGACGGGTTGGCGAGCGCCATCGGCCTCGTCCACGCCCCCGAGCCGGCCGCCCGGCTGATCGCCCGCTACGGCGCCGCCTTCCCCGCCGGCT
>CAZIXP010000024.1:0-16421 GCA_964543245.1 uncultured Starkeya sp. | reverse complement strand
ATTCGCCGGAAGACGCGCTGGCCGATCTCGGCATGATGGAGCGGCTCGGCGAGGACCGCACTGTGGCGGTCGACTTCCGGGCGTGGAGCGACCCGACCCGGGTGGCGCTGAAGGTGCTGAGCTTCGGCGCGCCGCGCCCGCTCTCCGAGCGGGTGCCCCAGCTCGAGGCGATGGGCTTCGTGGTGGTGGACGAGCGCACCTTCACCATCAGCCCGCACGAGCGCACCCCGGTCTATGTCCACGACATGGTGCTGGCGCGCCGCGGCGGCGGGGAAATCCCGCTCGACGTGCTGAAGTCGCGGCTGGTGGCGTGCCTGATGGCGGTGCTGCGGGGCGCGGCGGAAAGCGACGGCTTCAACGCATTGGTGCTGAACGCCCGGCTCGGTTGGCGCGACATCGCGCTGGTGCGCACGCTGGCGCGCTATCTCCGGCAGGTCGGGGTGCCGTTCAGCCAGGACTATCTGTGGGCGACGCTCAACGCCCATCCCCTTCTCGCCGAGCGGCTGGTGGCGCTGTTCCACGCCCGCTTCGACATCGGCGCCGATGACGGCCGCGAGGCCCGCGAGCAGGCGATCCGCGCCGAGATCGAGACCGCGCTGGCCGACGTGCAGAGCCTCGACGAGGACCGCATCCTGCGCCGCTTCGCCAATCTGCTGGAAGCGGCGGTGCGGACCAATTTCTACCAGGTCGGCCGCGACGGCCAGCCCAAGCCCGCCATCTCGGTGAAGTTCGACAGCCGCCGGGTGGACGAGCTGCCGCTGCCGCGCCCGCTGTTCGAGATCTTCGTCTATGCCCCGCGGGTCGAGGGCATCCATCTGCGCTTCGGCCGGGTGGCGCGTGGCGGGCTGCGCTGGTCGGACCGGCCGCAGGACTTCCGCACCGAGGTGCTGGGCCTCGTCAAGGCGCAGCAGGTGAAGAACGCCGTCATCGTGCCGGTGGGCGCCAAGGGCGGCTTCGTGCCCAAGCAGCTTCCCGCCGGCCCGCGCGACGCGATCCAGGCCGAGGGCGTGGAAGCCTACAAGCTGTTCGTCTCCAGCCTGCTCGACCTCACCGACACGCTCGACGCCGGCAGCGTGGTGCATCCCGACAATGTGGTGCGCCACGACGCCGACGACCCCTATCTCGTCGTCGCCGCCGACAAGGGCACCGCCACCTTCTCCGACATCGCCAACGGGCTGTCGATCGAGCGCGGCTTCTGGCTGGGCGACGCCTTCGCCTCGGGCGGCTCGGTCGGCTACGACCACAAGGCCATGGGCATCACCGCCCGCGGCGCGTGGGAGGCGGTGCGGCGGCACTTCCGCGAGATGGATGTCGACATCCGCACCACCCCCTTCGCCGTGGCCGGCGTCGGCGACATGTCCGGCGACGTGTTCGGCAACGGCATGATGCTGGAGAACACCATCCGGCTGGTCGCCGCCTTCGACCACCGCGACATCTTCCTCGATCCCGCGCCCGATCCGCTCGCCTCGCTGGCGGAGCGGCGCCGGCTCTTCGCCCTGCCGCGCTCGAGCTGGCAGGATTACGACACGGCGCTGATCTCCGCCGGCGGCGGGGTGTTCTCCCGCAGCGCCAAGAGCATTCCGCTCTCGCCGCAGGTGCGGGCTGTGCTGGGGCTCGACCGGGCGGCGGCGTCCCCCGCCGAGGTGATGAGCGCCATCCTGCGGGCGCCGGTGGACCTGCTCTGGTTCGGCGGCATCGGCACCTATGTCCGGGCCTCGGCGGAGACCGACGCCCAGGCCGGCGACCGCGCCAACGACGCCATCCGCATCACCGCCGCGGAGCTGCGCGCCAAGGTGGTGGGGGAGGGCGCCAATCTCGGCGTCACCCAGCGCGCCCGCATCGAGGCGGCGAAGCGCGGGGTGCGGCTGAACTCGGACGCCATCGACAATTCCGCCGGGGTGAACACCTCGGACGTCGAGGTCAACATCAAGATCGCCATCGGCCCGGCCTATCGCGACGGCAGCCTCGACGACGCGGCCCGGCGCGCCCTGCTGGCCGGCATGACCGACGACGTCGCCCGCCTGGTGCTGCGCAACAACTACCTCCAGACCCTCGCCCTCTCGCTGGCCGAGCGGCGGGCGCTGGAGGACCTCGGCTTCCACCAGCGGCTGATGCAGTGGCTGGAGGGCCGCGGCCTGCTCGACCGCGCGGTGGAATATCTGCCGGGCGATGGCGAGATCGCCGAGCGGCGCGGGCGCGGCGAGGGCCTCACCCGGCCGGAGCTGGCGGTGCTGCTGGCCTATGCCAAGCTCACCGCCCATGCCGACCTGCTGGAGACCGGCGTGCCGGACGACCCCTATCTCTCGCGCGAGCTGGCGGCCTATTTCCCCGCCGAACTGCGCGAGCGCTTCGCCGGGGACATCGAGCAGCACCGGCTGCGGCGCGACATCATCGCCACCCAGCTCTCCAACGCCATGATCAACCATGGCGGGCCGGCGTTCATGACCCGGCTCGGCGACGAGACCGGCGCCGACCCCGCGGCCATCGCCAAGGCCTTCGCCGCCACCCATGACGGCTTCGGCATCGCCGCGCTGAATCGCGACATCGACGGGCTGGACGGGCAGGTGCCCGGCGCGGTGCAGCTCGATCTCTACGCCACGGTGCAGGGCGTGCTGCTCGACCGCACGGTGTGGTTCCTGCGCAATGTCGATCTCACCGGCAGCCTCGGCGACCTCGTCGCCCATTACGCCGCGGGCGTCGCGCCGGTGGTGGAGGTGCTGCACGGGGTGGTGCGCGACCTGCTGCCGGAGGAGACCCGCGCCCGCTATGACGGCCGCATCGCCAGCTGGACCGCGGCCGGGGTGCCGGAGGAGCTGGCGCGCCGGGTCGCCCAGCTTCCGGCCTCGGAGAACTCGACCGACATCGTGATGATCGCCGACCGCACCGGCGCCGCCATCGCCGATGTCGCCGCGACCTTCTTCGCGGTAGCGCTGCACTTCCGGCTCGATCGCATCCTCGAGCCGGCCCGCACCCTCTCCGTTCCGGACTATTACGACCGTCTGGCGCTGGAGCGGGCGCTGGCGGCGTTCGAGATCGCGGTGCGGCGGCTGACCGGAGAGGTGCTGGCGACCCATGGCCCCGGCGCGGCGGGCGTCGCCGCCTGGGCGCAGAGCCGCCGCAACGAGGTGGAGCGCACCCGCGCGGCGGTTCACGACATAGCGGGGCTGGGGCTTTCCGTCTCCAAGCTCTCGGTGGCAGCGAGCCTGATCGGCGATCTGGTCAAGGGCTGAGGGCCCACGCCAGTAGCGGCGCCACGGCCGCCGGTGGGGCGGCACGCCCACCTGCGGCGGCGGCGACTCCGGCCGGCTGACGCCCCGGGGGGCGGCTATGGCTGTCGTGCCGTGCCGACATGCGGCCGGCGGCGGCGCGCGCGACCGCCATCGCGAGATTCCCGACCGCGCCGGCGCCGCAAGCGCCAAGTCGCGCGCCTTTCTCGCGCGCCCAAATCACGCGCGCCCAAGTCACGCGCGCCCGTCTCGCGCGCCCAAGTCAGGTCGCCTTTTTGCAGCGGCCTTGCCGGCTCGACCGCACCGTCGCGCCGGCCCGCACCCCCTCTGGTTCCAAACCATTGAAACCCGCTCGCGCGGGCGCCTGAGCCAGCGCTGGCGGCGTGCGCGATCGCGATGTCACGGCCGGCCGGCGAGGTTGCCGGCGACCCATCAGGGTTGTACCGGCCTGTTGACGGCAATCAGCATTCTTGTCGGATGGGCGTCGATCGCCTGCCGCGGCTACGGGGAGTGGAACATCTCTTTTAATGAAGCGCCTTCCATGGTCGGCATGTGATGGGTTTACCCCATTGCCTGGGCCTTCGCAGTGTTCTTGATTGCCGCGGCCCAGCGCTCCGCTCTGCCGTCTTCCTCCGCCGGCGGGCAAAAATGAGGATCGCCAGGATATGCGGCGGGTTATCGCCCCGGCCGCCGGGGCATGTCCTGCCGGGAGTGATCGCCTCGCATCCCGCCCGTCCGTCCGGCCTTGTCCGGACGGTCGGCCTGCGCTGCCGGCGGGTTGGCGGCAACGACGCGTCGGGCGGCGCTTCCGGTCACCGGCTCGAAGGGCCGGGGCGCCTGCCGTCTTCCGTCCCAGAGCCGTCGCGGCGCGGTGAGGGCGGCGAGGTCAGGGGATCGCCCCGGCTCAGGGCAGCGGCGACAGGCTCACCCGGTGGGGCGGCTGCGGCTCCGGCCGGGCGAAGAGGTAGCCCTGCATGAGATCGACCCCGGCGCGGGCGAGGAAGGCGTATTCCCCGACCTCCTCGACGCCTTCGGCAAGCACCACCGTGTCGAGCTCCCGCGCCAGCTGCAGGATGGCGCGCAGCACCGCCTGCCGGCGTGGCGAGGCATCGATGCCGCGGATGATCGACATGTCGACCTTCACCAGGTCCGGGCCGAGCGCGCAGAGCAGGCCGAGCCCGGCAAAGCCGGCGCCGAAATCGTCGATCGCCGTGGTGAAGCCGAATTGCCGGTACGCCGCCACGATGCGCTCGACATGGCCGACATCGGGCATCGGCTCGTTCTCGGTGAATTCGAAGACGAGCCGCCGCGGATCGAAAACAACCCGTGCGGCGGTCTCCAGCGTGGTGCGGATGCAGGCCCGCGGCTCATAGACCGCGCCGGGCTGGAAGTTCAGCGCCAGCCGCGCCGGCCCCGGCGGCAGGCGCTCGGCGGCGAGTTCGATCGCCTTCACCCGGCAGGCCTGGTCGAAACGGTAGCGGTTGTGCTCGTCGACCCGGGCCAGCACGCTGGCGGCGGACTGGCCCTCGAGGCCGCGCACCAGCGCCTCATAACCCCACACCCGGTCGTGTCGAACGTCGACGATGGGCTGGAAGAACATGGTGAAGTCGAAATCGAGTGGCGGCCCGCCGCAGCCCGCGCATCCCTGCGCCATGTCCCGTCCCTGCCCTCGTCGTCCCGAGTGGGAGAAGACGCCGATCCTAGCCCCCTCGTTCCCGAGCGGAAAGCCGGCGGCTCAGTCGCCCGCGAGGGGGTGGAGGTCGCGCACCAGGCTCTTCAGCCGCTCGTCGAGGATGTGGGTGTAGATCTGCGTCGTCGAGACGTCGGCGTGGCCGAGCAGGGTCTGCACCGCCCGCAGGTCGGCGCCATGGGCCAAGAGGTGGCTGGCGAAGGCGTGGCGCAGCACATGGGGCGAGAGCTTGGCCGGGTCGAGGCCCGCGGCGAGCGCGAGGTCCTTGAGGTCGAGCCCGACCTGCTGGCGGGTGATGTGGCCGTCGGCGGCGGAAGAGGGGAACAGGAAGCGCCCGGGCGGCGGCGCCGCGGCCCGGCGGCGGGGAGATGCCGCGCCGCCCGCCGCGCCGACTTTCGCCGCCCCGTCTTTCGCCGATCTGCCGCCGCCGGCCGCTTTCGCCGCCGGCGCTGTGCCTGCCGGAACGTCGTCGGCCGGCGCCTCGCCGGCCGGGAGCTTGCCCGGCGGGGCCTTGCCCGACGGGGCCTTGCCGGCGGGGGACTTGCCGGCTTCCGCCACAGGCGCGGCGTCCCGGGCGGCCGGCGCCGCCGTCTCACGGGCCTCCCGCGCCGCCTGCAGCGCCTCCCGCCACGCCGTCATCGCCGCGCGGGCCGGGGCGCCGAGCGGCACCATCCGCTCCTTGTTGCCCTTGCCGCGCACGATGATCGCGTCGCCCTGTGCCCGCGCCGCCGCGGCGGGCAGGCTGGCGAGTTCCGAGACGCGCAGCCCGGTGGCGTAGAGCAGTTCGACGAAGCAGGCGGTGCGCACCCGCCGCGCCCGCTCGCCCGGGGTCAATCCCGGCTCGGCGGCGCGGGCATGGGCGGTGTCGATGAGGCGTGTCACCTCTTCCAGCGAGAGGACCTTGGGCAGCGGCCGCCCCCGCTTCGGCCCCTCCAGAACCGCGGCGGGGTCGTCGCCCCGCAGTCCCTCCAGATAGAGGAAGCGGTGGAGCTGGCGGATGGCGGAGAGCCGGCGGGCGACGCTGGTCGCCTTGAAGCCGCGGCCGGTCAGCGCGGCGAGATAGGCGCGGATGCTGTCGGTCTGACCATCCACCACACCGCACCCATCGGTCACGAGGAAATCCTCGTAATCCGCGAGGTCGCGGGCATAGGCCTCCAGCGTGTTGGCGCTGGCCCCGCGCTCGGCGGCGAGCATGTCGAGAAACAGCGCCACCGGCCCCTGGGTCGGCCGCACGGTGCTGCGCGGGCGCCCGCGCCCGCTCATTTGGCGAAACGCTCCGGCGGCACGGTGACGCTCATTTCCCGTTCGTGCGGCTGCACATAGGTCGCCAGCGCCCACATCGCGCCATAGCCGAGGCCGCCGAGCAGCGCGAGGACGGCGAGGAGGCGGATCAGGCTTGGCATGGGGCGGCGCGCGCGGGCAGGGGACGGGGCGGCTCGATGGACGGCGTTGGCGGGTGCATGGGCGCTCGGCCGAATCGCGGGGCGGAAACCCTGCCATGCTAGGCCGTTTCCCCCGCACCGCGAAACCCGCCGGCGCACCGGCGAATTGCCTCGCCCCGCGCGCGATGCTAGTCCGGCTGGAAAACGCGCGCCGCGGGCGCGACGATCCCCCTCCGAGACGACCGCCATGGGCTCCCTCGCCATCGAACCGGAAAGCGAACAGGCCGCGCGGCTGCGGGACCGGCTCGGTTCCCGCTCGATCGTGCTGGTCGGCATGATGGGTGCCGGCAAGTCCTCGGTCGGCAAGCGCCTGTCGCGCCGGCTCGGCATGCATTTCGCCGACGCCGACACCGAGATCGAGCAGGCCGCCGGCATGACCATCCCGGAGATCTTCGCCGCCCATGGCGAGCCGGCCTTCCGCGACGGCGAGAAGCGCGTCATCGCGCGGCTGCTGGAGAGCGGGCCGATGGTGCTCGCCACCGGCGGCGGCGCCTTCATGAACGCCGAGACCCGCCAGGCCATTGCCGAACATGGCATTTCGGTCTGGCTCAAGGCGGAGCTGGACGTGCTGCTGCGGCGGGTGAAGCGGCGCGACGACCGCCCGCTGCTGCGCACCGGCGACCCGGCGGTGATCCTGGGCCGGCTGATCGACGAGCGCTACCCCGTCTATGCCGGCGCGGCGGTGACGGTCGTTTCCCACGACGTTCCCCATGAGGTCATGGCGGAAGAGGTGATGGCCGCGATCCAGCGCCATCTAGACGATAGCGACGGAAACCCAACCGATGCTGGCTGACACGCTGCCCGCCCCCACCCTCGTTCCCGTCGGCCTCGGCGCGCGGGCCTATCAGATCGCGATCGGCCCCGGCCTGCTGCGCGAGATAGGCCCGCGTCTCGCCGTCCTTCGCCCCGGGGCACGGGTCGGCATCGTGACCGATACCCATGTCGCCGAGCGGCATCTCGCCACGGTGGAGGCCTCCCTGCGCGAGGCGGGCCTGGGGCCCGCCACCGTCACCGTCAGCCCCGGCGAGGCCTCCAAGAGCTTCGACACGCTGCAGCAGGTGCTGGACGGCCTGCTGGCGGCGCGGATCGAGCGCCGCGACCTCGTGCTGGCGCTGGGCGGCGGGGTGGTCGGCGATCTCGCCGGCTTCGCCGCCTCGGTGCTGCGGCGCGGGGTCGACTTCGTGCAGGTGCCCACCAGCCTGCTGGCGCAGGTGGATTCCTCGGTCGGCGGCAAGACCGGCATCAATTCCCGCCACGGCAAGAACCTGATCGGCGCCTTCCACCAGCCGATCCTGGTGCTGGCCGACACCGATGTGCTCGACACCCTGCCGCTGCGCGAGTTCCGCGCCGGCTATGCCGAGGTGGCCAAATACGGTCTGATCGACAACGCCCCCTTCTTCGGCTGGCTGGAGCGGCACTGGCAGGAGGTGTTTCGCGGCGGCGCCTCGCGCATCGAGGCGATCGCGACCAGCTGTTCGGCCAAGGCCGACGTGGTCGCCCGCGACGAGTTCGAGACCGGCGACCGCGCCCTGCTCAATCTCGGCCACACCTTCGGCCACGCGCTGGAAGCCGGCGCCGGCTTCTCCCAGCGCCTGCTGCATGGCGAGGCGGTGGCGATCGGCATGGCGCAGGCCTTCCGCTTCTCCGCCGCGCAGGGCCTGTGCGCCCCGCAGGACGCCGAGCGGGTCGCCGCCCACCTTAAGGCGGTGGGACTGCCGACCCGGATCGCCGACATTCCCGGCGAGCTGCCGGACACCGAGGGCCTGATGGCGCTGATCGCGCAGGACAAGAAGGTCTCGCGCGGCGCGCTGACCTTCATCCTCGCCCGCGGCATCGGTGCCTCCTTCATCGCCCGCGACGTCGACCCCGCCACGGTGCGCGCCTTTCTGGACGCCGAGCGCGGATGATCTCCCACCCGCTGATCGCCCGGCTGAGGGCCCGGCTGGCACGCCAGCGCCGGGCCGAGACGGCCGCGGCGGCGCCGGCCGGTCCCTCCCGCGAGGACATGCTGCAGCAGGCCATGACGCTGCTGCAGACCGCCGCCGATCTCGGCAATGACGACCGCGACATGGTCGCGGGGCTGCTGAACCTGCGGGAGCTCGAGGTCTCCGACATCATGGTCCACCGGACCAAGATGGAGACGATCGATGTGTCGGACTCGCCGGCCGAGATCGTCGGGCAGGTGATGGCCTCCCCCTTCACGCGGCTGCCGCTATGGCGCGACACGCCGGAGAACATCGTCGGGGTGTTGCACGCCAAGGACCTGCTGCGCGAGCTTCAGGCGATCGGCGACCGGCTCGACACGCTGAACGTGGAGAAAATCGCGCTGCGGCCCTGGTTCGTGCCGGACAGCACCTCGGTTTCCGACCAGCTCAAGGCCTTTCGCCGCCGCAAACAGCATTTCGCGCTGGTCGTCGACGAATATGGCGAAGTGATGGGGCTCGTCACGCTCGAGGACATCCTGGAGGAGATCGTCGGCGACATCTCCGACGAGCACGACAAGGCCTTCGCCAGCGCCCGTCGCCACCCCGACGGCTCGGTGAGCGTGGAAGGCAGCGTGGCCATTCGCGACCTCAACCGCGCCATGGGCTGGCATCTGCCGGACGAGGAAGCCACCACCGTCGCCGGTCTGGTGATCCACGAGGCCCGCATCATTCCCGAGCCCGGCCAGAGCTTCATCTTCCACGGCTTCCGCTTCCACGTGATGCGGCGCCAGCGCAACCGCATCACCCTGCTGCGCGTCATGCCGCTGCCGCTGTCCCGTCCCGCGGCCTGAGCGGGGGTGCAGGCCGGCGGCGATCTGGAATTTCGCCGCCGCCATCCCATATCGGGGAAGCTATTCGCCGGGTGCCCTGGCTTCGATGGCAAGGGCGTGCAGGCCGCCGGCGATCTCTTGAGCCAGCAGCCCGTTCACCAGCCGATGCCGGGCCAGCCGGTTCTGCCCGCGAAAGGCTTCCGCCACGATCCGCACCCGCAGATGCGTGAGCTGGCCGGCACGGTAGCCGCCATGGCCCTCGTGCCGGTGACTTTCGTCTTCGAGTTCGAGGACGGAGGGGGAGAGTTCGGCAAGGGCGGCGCGAATGCGCGCGAGCGCCTCGGCGACCGCGGCGGGAAGGCCGGCGGTCGGATCGGAAGACGGGGGGAAGGTCGACATGGGCGGAACTCGTGGGCTGCGGTATCCGGGGGGACACACTGCGTCAATATCCCGTCACGGTTGGCCGTGACGTGCCTGGGGTTTCTTGTATACCTGCATCGCGCCCAGCATAATCGGTTCCATGAAGCTCGACTCCCCATTGTTCGATCGTATCCGCGTCAAGCCGGACAAGGACCGGCGGCGGTTCCAGGCCAGTGCGCCGTCCTGCGAGTGGGCCGGCTGCGACGAGCCTGCGACCCATCGCGCGCCCAAGGGACGCAACCGCGAGGGTGAGTTCTGGCGCTACTGCTTCGCCCATGTGCGTGAGTACAACCAGTCCTACAATTATTTCGCCGGCATGAAGGACGACGCCGTTGCGGCCTATCAGAAGGACGCGATGACCGGCCACCGTCCGACGTGGAAGATGGGCGCCAACGGCGCCGCCAGCCGCGCCGGCGAGCATTTTCGCCGGCAGGACCCGCGCGAGGGCGTCGCCGACCCGTTCGGCATGTTCGGTGACATGGGCGGGCGCACCCGCCCCGATCCCGAGCCGCCGCGCGAGGGCCGGATGATCCGCAACGCCGAGCGCAAGGCGCTGGAGACCCTCGGTGTCGAGATCAGCGCCAGCGCCGAGGAGATCAAGACCCGCTTCAAGGTGCTGGTGAAGAAATACCATCCCGATGCCAATGGCGGCGACATATCGACCGAGGATCGCCTGCGCGGCGTGATCGAGGCCTATAACTATCTGAAGAGCGCCGGCTTCTGCTAAGAGGCCCGTGCGAACAGCATCAGCCCGCGGAAGAACGCGGCAACGGAGGACGAATGACTGCGACGCTTACCGAGGCCGCCCCCACCCCCGACATGAAGGTTTCGGTTCGGCAGGTGTTCGGCATCGACCTCGATCTCGAGGTTCCGGCCTTTTCCGAACCGGACGCCTATGTGCCGGACCTCGACCCGGACTATCTGTTCGACCGCGCGACCACGCTCGCCATCCTGGCCGGCTTCGCCCATAACCGCCGCGTTATGGTGACGGGATACCACGGTACCGGCAAGTCGACCCATATCGAGCAGGTCGCGGCGCGGCTGAACTGGCCGTGCGTGCGCGTCAATCTCGACAGCCACATCAGCCGCATCGACCTGATCGGCAAGGACGCGATCGTGGTGAAGGACGGCAAGCAGGTCACGGAATTCCGCGACGGCATCCTGCCCTGGGCCTACCAGAACAATGTCGCCCTGGTGTTCGACGAGTATGACGCCGGCCGTCCGGACGTGATGTTCGTGATCCAGCGCGTGCTGGAATCCTCCGGCCGCCTCACCCTGCTGGACCAGAACCGCGTCATCCGCCCGCACGCCGCCTTCCGGCTGTTCGCCACCGCCAACACCATCGGCCTCGGCGACACCACCGGCCTCTATCACGGCACCCAGCAGATCAACCAGGCGCAGATGGACCGCTGGTCCATCGTCACCTCGCTGAACTACCTGCCGCACGACAAGGAGGTCGACATCGTCGTCGCCAAGGCCAAGCACTTCCAGAGCGCCGAAGGCCGCGACACGGTGGCCCGCATGGTGCGCCTCGCCGACCTCACCCGCCAGGCCTTCATCAATGGCGACCTGTCGACGGTGATGAGCCCGCGCACCGTGATCACCTGGGCCGAGAACGCCGAGATCTTCAAGGAGCTGGCCTTCGCCTTCCGGGTCACCTTCCTGAACAAGTGCGACGAGCTGGAGCGGGCGCTGGTGGCCGAGTTCTATCAGCGCTGCTTCGGCAAGGAGCTGAGCGAATCGGCGGTCAACGTCGCGCTGAGCTGAGCGGCCGGCCTCTCGCGGGCCCGCACCCTCGCGCCTTTCCCCTTCCGGCCCGCCGGGAGGGGTTTTCCCGACACTGAACGGCGGGAGGGAAGCTCCCGGCAACGAACGGACCGTCATGAACCCGTCGAACCGCAACCCGCGCACCCCCCCGAAGGAATCGCCGACCGAGCCGCTCAAGCGCGCCGTCTCCGGCTGCCTGCGGGCGATCGCCGGCGAGCGGGAGATTGAGATCAGCTTCGGCAGCGAGCGTCCCGGCTATGCCGATGGCCGCGCCCGCCTGCCGGAGCCGGGCCGCCGCATGAACAAGCAGGACGTCGCGGTGCTGCGCGGCCACGCCGATTCCATGGCGCTGCGGCTGGCCTGCCACGACCCGAAGGTCCACAAGCGGCTCAGCCCCGCCGGGCAGACCGCCCGCGCCGCCTTCGAGGCGGCCGAGCAGGCGCGGTGCGAGGCGATCGGGGCGCTGCGCATGGACGGGGTGGCGCAGAACCTCTCCGCCATGCTGGAGGACCGCTACCAGCGGGCCAACTTCGCCAATCTGGCCGATCGTTCCGATGCGCCGATCGAGGACGCGCTGTCGCTGATCCTGCGCGAGAAGCTCACCGGCATGGCCCCGCCCGCCGCGGCGCGGGAACTGGTCAATCTGTGGCGCGGCTTTGTCGAGGAGCGCGGCGCCAACGCGCTCGCCGAGCTGGCTGACAGCGCCGCCGACCAGAAGCGTTTCGCCGAGGCGATGCGCGACCTGCTCTCCTCGCTCGGCATGGGCGAGGACATCGCCCCCTTCGACGAGAACAACGACCCCTCCACCGACACCGAGGACCGCCGCGAGGACGACGCCGGCAAGGGCGGCGACGCGGACGAGGACGAGAGCAACGAGGGCACGACCGAGATCGATACCGACCTGTCCTCCGACCAGACCCCGGAGGAGTCGGAGGAGAAGCAGGAACAGCAGCAGTCCGACCTCTCGGAAGACACCGAGCTTGGCGAATCCGATGATTCGACCGAGCCGTGGCGGCCGCAGACCATGACCCCGGCCGAGCCGAAGCCGCCGGAATATCACCCCTATACTCCGCGCTTCGACGAGACCGTCGAGGCGGACGAGCTGTGCGACCCGGACGAGCTGGCCCGCCTGCGCTCCTATCTCGACAAGCAGCTGGTGCATCTGCAGGGCATCGTCGCCCGGCTGGCCAACCGGCTGCAGCGCAAGCTGATGGCGCAGCAGAGCCGCGGCTGGGAGTTCGACCTCGAGGAAGGCATGCTCGACCCGGCGCGCCTGCACCGCGTCATCATCGACCCGATGCAGCCGCTCTCCTTCAAGCGCGAGCGCGACACCGACTTCCGCGACACGGTGGTGACGCTGCTGCTCGACAATTCCGGCTCGATGCGCGGCCGCCCGATCACCGTCACCGCGCTGTCCGCCGACATCCTCGGGCGGACGCTGGAACGCTGCGGCGTGCGGGTGGAGATCCTCGGCTTCACGACCAAGGCGTGGAAGGGCGGCCAGGCCCGCGAGGCGTGGCTGGCCTCCGGCAAGCCCGGCGCGCCGGGCCGGCTGAACGACCTGCGCCACATCATCTACAAGTCCGCCGACGCGCCATGGCGCCGGGCGCGGAAGAATCTCGGCCTGATGATGCGCGAAGGCCTGCTGAAGGAGAACATCGACGGCGAGGCGCTGGACTGGGCGCATAACCGCCTGCTCGGCCGGCCGGAATCGCGCCGCATCCTGATGATGATCTCCGATGGCGCGCCGGTGGACGATTCCACCCTGTCGGTGAACCCCGGCAATTATCTCGAACGCCATCTGCGGTGGATCATCCAGCAGATCGAGGACAAGTCACCGGTGGAACTGATCGCCATCGGCATCGGCCATGACGTCACCCGCTATTACAAGCGGGCGGTCACCATCGTCGATGCCGAGGAGCTTGGCGGTGCGATGATCGACAAGCTGGCGGAACTGTTCGACGAGCGGGAAGCCGGCGGGCGGGGCGGCCGGGCGCCGGGGCGGCGCGGCGGGCTGCACTGACGGCATTGTCCGCGCTCGGCGACATTCCGCGCGCTTCGCCTCTTGAAGCCCGCGGGATGTCGCCTACATCGCTGTTATCCCAGCCAGAGCAGGGCTTCCGGCAGGTCGGCGCCTCGTCAGCGTCGCGCCGGATGTGGGAGGGGTTAGGACGGATGTACTCCGACCCCTTTCGTCCCTCCGGTCGCTTGACGAGCGACCGGGTTCTCTGGCGGGAGACCCTTCACATCGCAGCATGCAACCCGCATCTGGGATGCGAAAAAGCCGCCGTGGCGTCAGCCGCGGCGGCTTTTTCGTTTCTGTGCCTGCCGCCTGCCGGGGCCGCGCGTTGGCGTGGGGGGTGCCCTCGCAGCGCCGGCAGCGGGTGCCTGTAGGGGCACCCCGCCTCGGCGGGCCCTTTCACACCCCGAAAGGCGGGCGCTGGCGCGTTGGCGCCGGCATCTCGTCCAGCACGCCGCCGGGGCCGGGATCGTCCGGCAGATGGGGGGCGGCGACCACCGGGCCTGCCGCCGTCGAATTCGCCAGCGGCTTGGCCGGCGCCACGGGCGTGGGCTCGCGAAGCGCCTCCTTGTGAGGCTCCGGTGCCGGCTCCTTGCCGGCATCGGCGGCCGGCGCGGCGGGTTCCGCCGGCTCGGCCAGCTCGGTCGGGGCGATGGGCGCCGCGGCTTCCGCCTCCAGCGCCATGCGGTTCTCCTCCGCCTCGCGGGATTCGACCACGGCGGCGATGGCGGCCCGTACCCGCTCGGCCTCGTGCTCCAGCACGGGGGTGGAGGGCACGCCGGGCGGGATGATCCACTCATAGGCGTCGAGCTTGCCGGTCACCGGCGAAACCGGTGCCCAATGCTCGGAAACCACGCCATCGGCGACCCAGGCGGGATCGCGGGCGGCGCGCACCGCCCGGGCGGTCCATTCCCGCGCCTTGCCGATATCGCCGGCGTCCGAGGCCTCCAGCTCCGCCATCAGCAGGCACACGCGCTGGGTCGGCGCCTCCAGCCGAGGCGCCAGCGTGGCGCGGGCGGCGACGAAATCCTGCGCGTCGATGGCGGCGCGGGCGAGGATCAAGGCGCTTTCCGGATGCTCGGGCGCCCGCGCGGTCAGGTTGCGCACCCGGCGCAGCCGGTCGCGGGCGGAGTCGGCGGGCTTCAGATGGAGATAGGTCTCGCCAAGGTCGGGGTGCGGGGTGACGGCATAGGCGTGTTCGAGGATCTTCGCGGCCTTGCGATGGTCGCCAGCGGCGCCGAGCAGGCGGCCGGCAATGTCGGCGGCCGGCACCAGACCGGGGGCGAGGCGCACCGCCTCCACCGCGCGCTCGCGGGCGGCGGTGGGCTCGGAAAGCTCCAGCGCCTGGGCCTGCGCCGCCAGCAGCACCGCGCGGCGGCGGCGATGGGCGGCGCGGTCGAGCGCGCCATGCGCCACTTCGCGCTCGAGAATGCCGAGCGCGCCCTTGAAGTCGCCGGCGAGGCAGCGTGCCTCGATCACCGCATCGGAGGCCCAGATCAGCCCCGGCTCGTGGCGGGCTGCCTCCTCGGCGGCGGCCAGCGCCGCGACCGCGTCGCCGCGGCGGCGCGCCTCCACATGCAGGCCGCGCAGGCCCAGCACCCGGGTAGCCGGGGTTTCCGCCATGGCGCGGAAGGCGGCCTCGGCGGCGGCGGTGTCGCCCGAAAGCTGCGCCGCCTGCGCCGCCAGCAGCCGCGCCAGCGGCTCCGAGCCTATCAGCCGCTCGGCGTCGGAGGCGGCGCGCCGGGCGCCGGCGGCATCGCCCGAGCCGACCGCGACCAGCCCGCGCGAGATGGCCGCCCAGCCCTTGCTGCGGCGGCGGTTGCGCATCGCCAGCAGGAACAGGTCCGGCGAGCGGAACAGGAAGCGGATCAGGCTCCAGAGCAGGATGGCCAGCGCGATGACCACCAGCAGCGCGCTGGCGGCCACCATCACGCTGGTCTGCACCTGCCAGCCCTGCCAGACGATCGCCACCTCGCCGGGCCGGTCGGCAAGCCAGGCGACGCCGAAAGCGACGGCGGCAAGGACGAGGAGATAAATGACGAGACGGATCACGGCGTCCTCCCCGCGAGAGTGGCGAGAATACGCCGGTTGACGGTGTCGAGGCTGGCGAAGGCGGCGCTGCGCGCCTCGAGCGCGGCGAGGGTGGCGGTGACGCTCGGCGGCTGGGGCGCCGGCACCGCCCGCAGCAGCTCGGTCGCGCGGGCGACGTCGCCGCGGCGCAGCGCATTGCGGGCGCTCGCCAGATTTTCGTCCGCCGCAGCGGCCGGGGCGGCGTCGCCGGCGCGCTTCACCGACACCAGATTTTCAGCGCTGCGCTGCAGCCGGGAGAGGAAACCCTCGCCGGCCGGAGCGGCTTCCGGCGCGGCGGCGGCCGGCTCCGGGGCGGGCGCCACCAGCCGGCCGGCCAGCATGGCCGGGGTCGGCAGGCCCTCCGCGGCATAGGGGCGCAGCCCTTCCAGCTCCGCCACCGGGCCGCCGGCCAGCGTGTCGAGCGAGGCGAGTTCGTCGCCGAACGGACGCCCGGCCCGCACCGACGCCCGCAGCGCCACCAGCGCCGCGAGCTGGGCGGCGCCATTGGCCGCGGCGTGGGACTGCCGGGCCTGCGCCACGGCCTCGTTCGCGCCCTGCTCGGACGCCTTGCCGAGTGTCTCGATGCGGGAATCGAGCGCCGCGACCCGGTCGCCCACGCCACTTACGGCGCCGACGGCGCCGGTGGCACGGGCAGCCTCGTTCACCGCCTGCTGGGCCGAATCCCCGGCGCGCGACGCGCTTTCGGCGGCGGCGCGGGCGGTCTGGCCGGCGCTGTCGGCGGCCTCGGCCGCCTGTTTCGCCGCCGCCTCGACCGCGGACAGCCGGGAAAGAAGCTCCGGCGAAGGCTCGGCCGGCGGCGGGGGCTGCGGCGCCGGGGCGGATTCCAACGCGGCGACCCGCGGGCCGAGCGCTTCCAGCGCCGCGATCCGCTTGTCGAGGGCATCGAGCGTGCCGGCGATCTCGTCCACCCGCGCATCGGGGGCGGGGGCGGGGGCGGGGGCGGGGGCGGGGGCGCCGGCGGGGGCCGCGGCAGACGCGGCGGGCCGCGCCTCCACCGCCTCGACACGCT
>CAZIXP010000023.1:21345-40487 GCA_964543245.1 uncultured Starkeya sp. | reverse complement strand
GCAGGCGGCAGGCGGCAGGCGGCAGGCGGCAGGACCTTGCCGGCGCCCGGCCGCAGGCGTCAATCCTGTCCCAAGGGAACGAGAGAGCCCGGATACGCTGTGCGTCCTTCTCGGGGCCGCTGCCTGCCGAAGGCCGGGATATGCCGGCGTTGTCCAGCCCTCCCGCGCACGATCTCACGGTTGCCGCTCCGCCATGGCAGGCTAGATCGGCTTCCCCGGGCCCGAACTGCCGGGAGATTGCGAGCCCATAGAAATCACAGTGTCCATGACGCTGCAAATGAGCTCGGCGACATGTGCCTGAACCTGCTTCAAGTCTTCCGAGTCGATGGCGGTACCAAATACTTCCTTCGGCCCGTCTTTATTATAAGGCACAAAAAACGGGACTGATGCCCCCCGCTCGTCGGGCGGTCGCCACGAACCGTGACAAAGCACGTTGCGCAAGCGGGCGGCCGCCTTGATCTGCTCGACAATCTCATCGACGTTTTCGGTTACGTTTTCCGGATTTTCCCGCGCCGCCCTGCCAAAAGAATCAGCAAGTTGACCAAGATTACCGGTCAGAGCCAGATTCAGCTGAGATGACCAGGCCTTATACCCCGCCACGAATTCCTTCAGAGTGCAGCGCCGGATCCCGGTCAGAGCGTAGATGGCCCGACCAAGTATTTCCTCGATAAATCCAAAAGAGGGGACAGCCCGGCCAAGTTTCTCCCAAAAATCCGGTGAATGATTATGCGTCGGATAAAGAGTAGTCAATTCCACGCGATTGATGAAGAACCGACTCATGACATCGTCGCTCATGACCGCCCGCCGAATCGTTCATGTTTCCACCTTGGATCGGATCGTAACACATGACGGGCCCGTCCTCGCCGCGGCGGGCGAGCCTGTTGTTACCGGCAACAGACCCTGCGACACCAAGGTCCGGTAGATCTCTTGCTGCCGTTTCCACACGACATGATGGGGCTGCGAACCGCCTTGTCTTTACAAGGAGGTAGCGTCAAACAAGCCGCCGCCGCCCCGTCCCGCCACCCTTCCGCCCATCCAAGAACCCCGCCCCCGGAGACCCCCATGCGCCTGATCCACGCCCCCACCTCCCCCTTCGTGCGCAAGGTGATGGTGGTCGCTCATGAAAGCGGGCTTGCCGGGGCGATCGAGACCGTGTTCAACCCGGCGAGCCCGCTGCAGCGCGACCCGGCGCTGACCGATGCCAACCCGCTCGGCAAGATCCCGGTGCTGGAGCTGGCGGACGGCACCACGCTCTATGACAGCCCGGTGATTTGCGAGTATCTCGCCACTCGGGGCCGGGCGCCCGGGCTGTTCCCCGCCGCCGGCCCGGCGCGCTGGGCGGCGCTGACCCAGCAGGCGCTGGGCGACGGGCTGCTCGATGCGGCGCTGGCGGCGCGCTACGAGGCAACGCTGCGGCCGGAGCCGCTGCGCTGGCAGGGCTGGCGCGACATCCAGCTCGGCAAGATCGCCGGGGCGCTGGCCCGGATGGAGGCGCTGGTGCCGGAACTGCCGGACGCCCCCAGCATCGGCACCATCACCTTCGGCTGCGCGCTCGGCTATCTCGACTTCCGCTTTCCCGAGCTGGACTGGCGCGGCCGGCACCCCGCCCTCGCGCCGTGGTTCGCCGCCTTCGACGCCCGCCCCGCCATGGCGGCAACGCGGCCGCACGAAAGACGGGCCTGACCCGGCGGGCCGGCCCGGCGGCTGGCATATTTTACGATTTTATGATTGCAATTTTTTGCAATCATTTTATCTAAATGAGTGTCGCCCGCATCCAAGGTGAGCCGCATGCCCCGCAACGTCGGCACCCTCGACCGCACCCTCCGCCTTCTCGTCGGCCTCGGCCTGTTCTCGCTGGTCTTCATTCTGGAGGGCGGGCTGCGATGGATCGGCCTCGTCGGCCTCATCCTCCTCCTCACCGCACTGACCAGCCGCTGCCCGGCCTACTCCCTGCTGGGCCTCTCCACCTGCCCGCTGACGCGCGGCCAGGGCGGGCGTGACGCCGGATGAGCGACCCCGCCGACGCAGCCCATGCCATGAAGGAACGGGTGGAGGAGGCCGCCGCCTTCCTCAAGCGCCTGTCGAATCCCGACCGGCTGCTGGTCGCCTGCGCCCTGGTGGAAGGCGAGCGCTCGGTGCGCGCGCTGGAAGACCGGCTCGGCATCCGCCAGCCCGGCCTGTCGCAGCAGCTGGCGGAACTGCGCGCCGCCGGCCTCGTCGCCGCCCGGAAGGAGGGAAAACAGGTGTTTTACCGGCTCGCCGACCCCCGGGTGGAGATCCTCGTCACCACCCTGCACCGCCTGTTCTGCGCAGCGCCGACCCCCGGCGCGGAGACCCCACCATGACCCCGTCGACCCCGTTCACCCCGTTCGCCGCCCTGGCCGGTGGCGCCCTCATCGGCCTCTCCGCCGTGCTGCTGATGCTGTTCGAAGGCCGCATCGCCGGCATCAGCGGCATGGCGAGCCGGCTTCTGCCGCCCTGGCGGGGCGGAATCGCGCCGCGCGCCGCCTTTCTCGCCGGCCTCGTCGCCGCGCCCTTCGTGGTGCGGGCCGTGACCGGGAGCCCGGTGATGCAGGCGGTGCCGGGCGATCTGCCGCTCATGGCGGCGGCCGGGCTGCTGGTCGGCTTCGGCGCTGTGTGGGGCAGCGGCTGCACGTCGGGACACGGCGTCTGCGGCCTCGCCCGGCTGTCGCCGCGCTCGCTGGTGGCGACGCTGACCTTCATGGCGACCGGCTTCCTCACCGTGTTTTTCGCGCGCCACCTGCTGGGAGGCTGAGCCATGTCGGTGCCGGTCAATCTCGCCCTCGGGCTGCTGTTCGGGCTGGGGCTCATCGTCTCCGGCATGAGCGACCCCGCCAAGGTGCTGAATTTCCTCGACATTTTCGGCACGTTCGACCCCTCCCTCGCCTTTGTGATGGCGGGCGCGATGGGGGTTGCCTTTCTGGGGTACCGTCTTGTCCTGCGGCGTCGGGCACCGCTGCTGGCGCCGCGCTTCGAGCTGCCGACGCGCCGGGAGATCGACGCGCGGCTCGTCACCGGCGCCGCCCTGTTCGGCATCGGCTGGGGGCTCGGCGGCTTCTGCCCGGGACCGGCCTTCACGGCCCTCAGCCTCGCCGCGCCGGGAACGCTGGTCTTCGTGCCGGCCATGCTGGCGGGCATGTGGCTGGCGCGGCGGCTGACGCCATCCGGCTGAGGCGCCCAGCGAATGCGCAGGCCGAAGCGCAGCACGGCCAAGGCCCACGAGACACCGCGCCCATAAAGCGGGCATGATCTGCCCGGATTCAGGCCCCACGCCTGCAAGTAAGCGTGCGCCCGCAGACAAGTCGTCGACCCGCACCGTCACTAAGACTCCTCTCCAACGGTACCGCCATCGTGCGCGCAGGCACCGGAGATCAGAGGAGAAGTTTCGTGGCACTCAATCTCGATACCCATTCCCGCCGGCGCGGCACGTCCGCGGCGGTCAAGGCGAGGGCGGCCCTTTTCGGCCTGCTCGGCGCCGCTCTCGTCGCGGGCGGCGTCGCCGCCGGCCTGCCGACCCGCGCCGAAGCGGCCTCGCCCGAGGCCTGCTCCGCGCTTCAGGCAAAGTATCCCGCGCTGAAGGGCAAGACCCTCGTCAACGCCATCAACCCGCATACCCCGGGCTACGAGACCATCGACCCGCAGGACCCCACCAAATATATCGGCTTCGACATCGATCTCGGCGAGGCCATCGGCGACTGCCTCGGTTTCAAGCTCAGCTACAAGGCCGTCACCTTCGCCTCGCTGCTGACCACGCTGCAGGCCGGCCAGGCCGACATCGTCATCTCCGACATCTACGCCACCAAGGAGCGCGCCAAGGCCGCCGACTTCATCACCTATCTGAAGGTGTATGACGGCGTGCTGGTGGCCAAGGGCAACCCGAAGAAGATCGACGGCATCAACCTCTCGCTCTGCGGCACGGTGGCGGCCGAGAACACCGGCTATGTCGAGGTGCCGCTGATCCAGGCGCTCGAATCCGAGTGCAAGAAGGCCGGCAAGCCGGCGCCGGAAATCCTG
Organism: uncultured Starkeya sp.; assembly: GCA_964543245.1. Classification (GTDB taxonomy): domain Bacteria; phylum Pseudomonadota; class Alphaproteobacteria; order Rhizobiales; family Xanthobacteraceae; genus Ancylobacter. The sequence continues at coordinate 36,452 of CAZIXP010000023.1, read as the reverse complement.
CTGTTCGACAACAACGCCAACTGCATCCAGGCGATCCTCGCCGGCCGCGCCGACACCTACATCAACGACGTGAACACCGTGGACGGCGCGGTGAAGGCCTATCCCGACAAGCTCGACAAGGCGACCGCGGTGACGCTGCCCTACTCCGTGGGCATCGCCGTGCCGCGCAACAATGTCGAATTCCGCGACGCCGTCTTCGCCGCGCTCACCGAGCTCCAGAAGGCCGGCGTCCAGGCCGAACTGATGAAGAAGTGGAACCTGCCGGCCGACCAGCTCGAGGCCCCCAAGCTGGTCCTCGCCGACTGACGCCCCGGCGGCCGGGCGCTCTCCCGGCCGCCATCCTCCAACCGCCGCGACGGGGCCGATGGATCTCTTCTTCCACTATCTCAGCATGCCCTACCTCATCGACGGGGTCGGCTACACGCTGCTCATCACCGTTCTCGGCCTGCTCGGCGGCCTCGCCATGGGCCTCGTGCTCGCGGCCATGCAGCTCAGCCGCTTCCGCGCGCTGGCGATCGTCGCGCGCACCTACGCGATCATTTTCCGCGGCACGCCGCTGATCCTGCAGATGGTGTTCTGCTACAACGCCCTGCCGCTGATCGGCATCAAGCTCACCGCCATCGCCGCCGCCAGCCTGGCGCTCGCGCTGAACGAAGCGCCGTTCATCGCCGAAATCCTGCGGGCGAACGTCATCGGCGTCGACCGCGGCCAGGTCAGCGCCGGTCAGGCGCTGGGCATGACGCCCGCCGCCATCATGCGCCGCATCATCGCCCCGCAGGCGATCCGCTCCATGGTGCCGGCGCTCGGCAACGAGGCGGTGAGCGCGCTGAAGAACTCGTCGCTGGCCTCGGTGGTGGCGGTGCAGGAACTGACCCTGCGCTCGACCCAGCTCGCCTCCGCCACCTTCGATTTCTTCTCGATCTTCTTCGCCTCCGGCCTCATCTACCTCATCCTCACCGGCGCCATCGCGGTGATCCAGATCGTGGTGGAAATGCTGCTCGACCTCGACCGGCCGGCGCCGGGGCAGCTGCGGGCCCGCTGATTCCGCGCCCTGCTGCCGGGGCGCGTGGCGGGGCCGGGGTCCCTGCCGGATGGGCCGGCAGCGACGGAGCCCGCGGCTGAGGCCGCCGACGAGCCGTTGCCCCCGCCCTCAGCGAAGGTGGCCGCCTCGGTGCGGGTCGACCGCGAGGCCCGCGCCGCGCGGCTCGCCGGCAACGCCAGCGCGGTGGAGGTGACGAGGCTGCGCAAGACCTATGGCGCCAACACCGTGCTGAACGGGGTCGACCTGCGTGTGCGCACCGGCGAGGTGGTGGCGCTGCTCGGCCCCAGCGGTTCCGGCAAAAGCACCCTGCTTCGCTGCATCAACCGGCTGGAGAGCTGGGACGGCGGCGAGATCCGGGTCGGCGGGCGCTCGCTCGACCGCGCCACGGACGGCCGCGCGCTGCCGCCCCGGGCCATCGCCCAGATGCGGGCGAGCGTCGGGGTGGGCATGGTGTTCCAGCAGTTCAACCTGTTCGGCCACCTCACCGCCCGTGAGAACGTCGCCGGCCCGCTGCGCTGGGTGCAGGGGCTCACCCGCCTCGATGCCGACCGCCGCGCGATGGAACTGCTGGAACGGGTCGGCCTCGCCCACCGCGCCGACGCGCTGCCCCGGCATCTCTCCGGCGGCCAGCAGCAGCGCGTCGCCATCGCCCGCGCGGTGGCGCCCAGCCCCAGCGTGCTGCTGCTCGACGAGCCGACCTCCGCGCTGGACCCGGAGCTGGTGAGCGAGGTGCTGGAAGTCATTCACCGCCTGGCGGTGGAAGACGGCCTCGCCATGGTCATCTCGACCCACCAGCTGCGCTTCGCCGGCGAGGTCGCCGACCGCATCGTCTTCCTGAGCGGCGGCGCGATCGTCGAGGAGGGTCCCGCCGCGCAGGTGCTGAACGCCCCCCGCCACCCCCTCACCGCGCGCTTCCTCAGCAAGATGGAAGGCGAGTGAGGCACGCCCTCCCCGCCGCCGCCCACGCATTCCCAGACCCGAGGCTCGTCCCATGACCAAGCACCACCTGCCGGCCACGCCCTCCACCGTCCACTGGGGCTATTTCAGCAAGACGCTGGAGCCGGTGCTCACCATAAAGTCGGGCGACAGCGTGACGGTGGAGACCATCACCCACCACGCCAATGACGATTACGACCGCATGATCGCGGGCGATGCCGAGGCCGAGGCGATCTTCCTCTGGACCAAGGACGCCAAGACCAGGCGCCGCCGCGGCGCCGGCCCCACAGAAGGCCCGTTCACCCATGGCAGCGGCGAGGGCGTCGGCGTCCATCTGCTCACCGGTCCGATCGCGGTGGAGGGCGCCGAGCCGGGCGATATCCTCGAGGTGCGCATCCTCGACACCTGGCCGCGGCCGAGCGCCAATCCCGCCTATGCCGGGCGCTTCTTCGGGTCCAATCCCGCCGCGTGCTGGGGCTTCCAGTACAACGATCTCGTCGAGGAACCGAAGCCGCGCGAAGTCGTGACCATCTACGAGCTCGACATGGCCGCGCCGGCCTCGGTGCGGGCGCTCTACAGCTACCGCTGGACCCCGCAGACCGACCCGGACGGCATCGTCCACCCCACCATCGACTATCCCGGCGTGCGGGTGGACCACGCCACCATCACCCGCAACGACTCCGTTCTCTCCGGCATCACGGTGCCGGCGCGGCTGCATTTCGGCACGATGGGCCTCGCCCCCGCCGAGGCCGAGTTCGTCTCGACCATTCCGCCGAACTACACCGGCGGCAACATGGACGACTGGCGCATCGCCAAGGGTGCGCGGATGTACTACCCCGTCGCGGTGGCGGGCGGGCTGTTCTCCTGCGGCGATGCCCACGCCTCGCAGGGCGACAGCGAGCTTTCCGGCACCGCCATCGAAATCTCGCTGAACGGCGAGTTCCAGTTCATCCTCCACAAGAAGGCCGCCCTGCCCGGCACCGTTCTGGAGGGCCTGACCCACCCGCTGCTGGAAACCGAGGAGGTGTGGTCAGTCTACGGCTTCAGCGTCGCGAACTATCTCAGCGAACTCGGCCCCGACCACCAGACCGAGATCCTGAAGCGCGGCAGCCTCGACACCGCGATGCGCGACGCCTTCCGCAAGCTGCGCCGCTTCCTCATGACCGTGCACGGGCTGAGCGAGGACGAGGCCATCTCGCTGATGTCGGTCGCCGCGGATTTCGCGGTGACGCAGGTGGTGGACGCCAATTGGGGCGTCACCGGCTCGATCCGCAAGGCGATCTTCGCCGGGCGCTGAAAGCTGGGAAAAGGCCCCCGGCCACCGGGTGAACCGCCGGGGGCTGCCGCAGCGTCTGCGGGGGCGCCGGGGAGCGCCGGCATGCATGTTGCTTCGACGATCCCTGTCTCTGCGGGGTTCGAAGAATGAATGCACAGCCGTTCACCAGCGAATCCTACTCCGAGGATGCCCGCCAGCCGGCCTGGCAGGACGTCCTCGGCGGGTTCGGCCTGGCGTCCTCGCCGCTGCGCACGGCGCATTCCTCCCACGCGACGGCGCTTTCGCGCAGCACCGGCCACGGCATAAGGCTGGGACGGCTAGCGGCGGGGGCGCAGGTGCTCTCCGCCTCAGGCCGCCGGGGCGACCTGCCGCTGCTGGTGCTGCCGCTCGATGCGAGCGCGATGCTGCGCGCCTCCGGCGACCAGCACATCGTGCCGGCCGGCCAGATCGCGGTGCTGCCCCGCCCGGGAGACTGGCAGCTCCATTTCCAGCGGGAGCTGCGCGCGCTGGTCCTCGCGGTCCCCGCCGAGGCGTTCCGCGGCCGCAAGATCGCGCCCCTCACCCTCGCCGAGGCCCGGACGCTGCCGCCGGAAGGACTGGCCGCGGTGCTTGCCGCCACGGTGTGCGGCGCCGCCGAGGAGATCGAGCGGCTGTCCGAGCCGGAATGGGAGGCGGTGGCGCAGGGCTCCGCCGAGCTGCTGCTCACGCTCTTCACCGAGCTTGCCGCCACCCACCGCGACACCTCCGCCAGCAAGGCCGCGCTGCTCCAGCGCATCTACCGCGCCATCGAGCACGCCCTCGGGAACGAGCAGCTCGCGCCGACCGATATCGCCCAGGCGGAGGGCATTTCGGAGCGCTACCTGCAGAAGCTGTTCGAGGCCACCGGCGAGAACTTCAGCCAGTATGTGCGCGAGCGCAGGCTGCAGCGCGCCTGGCACGACCTTTCCAGCCCGGCCGAGGCGGCGGTGCCGATCTCCGAGATCGCCTACCGCCACGGCTTCTCCGACAGCGCCCATTTCAGCCGGCTGTTCCGCGAACGCTTCGGCATGCCGCCGCGCGAGTTCCGCCGGCGCGAGGCGGGGATGCAGAGCCTTGCGCCGGTGGCGAGCGGGCAGCGTGGCTGGCCGCAGGAGGCGCTCGCCCGGCTGCGGGCGGTGCAGGCCAAGCTCGAGGCCGCCGAGCGTCGCGCCGGCACGGACGCGGCGGCGCCCTGTGCCGCCACCGAGACGGAAACCCCCGCGGAGCACTATCTCGCCGTGGACGCCGAGCGGGTGCATTGGGGCTATTTCAGCCGCCTGCTCAAGCCGGTGCTGGAGATCGCCTCCGGCGACATCGTGACGGTCGAGACCCTGACCCAGCACGCCTCGGACGACCCGGAGCGGATGATCCTCGGCGATGCCGGCGCCGAGAGCGTGTTCCGCTGGACGCCGACCGCCAAGGGGGTGGACCGCCGCGGCGCCGGCCCGCTCGACGCCTCGATCTATGGCCGCGGCGCCGGCGAGGGATTCGGGGTACACATCTGCACCGGGCCGATCGCCCTGCGCGGCGCCCAGCCCGGCGACGTGCTGGAAGTGCGCATCCTCGACATCGTGCCCCGGCGCTCGCGCAGCCCGCTGCATCAGGGCCGGGTGTTCGGCAGCAGCGTCGCCGCCTGGTGGGGCTATCACTATTCGGAATTCCTCTCCGACCCCAAGCCGCGCGAGACGGTGACGATCTACGAGATCGCCGCCGACGCGCCGGAACCCTATGCGCAGGCCCTCTATTCCTACCGCTGGGAGCCGCAGACCGACCCTTCCGGCGTGCGCCATGAACTCTACGACTACCCCGGCGTGCCGGTACGGCCGGGCAGCGTCAGCCGCAACGCGCCGGTGATGGCGGGCATCCGCATTCCGCTGCGCCCGCATTTCGGCGTCATCGCGGTCGCCCCGCGCGAGGCGGAACTGGTGGATTCCGTGCCCCCCGCCTATTTCGGTGGGAATCTCGACAACTGGCGGCTCGGCAAGGGTGCCGCGGTGTTCCTGCCGGTGTCCGTCCCCGGCGCGCTGCTGTCGATCGGCGACCCCCACGCCGCGCAGGGCGACGGCGAGCTCGGCGGCACGGCGATCGAGTGCTCGATGACCGGCACCTTCCGGGTCGTGCTGCACAAGAAGGCGGACCTTGCCGGCAGCCTGCTCGCCGACCTCTCCTATCCCCTGATCGAGACCCCGGAGGAATGGGTGCTGACCGGCTTCAGCCACCCCAACTACCTCGCCGAATTCGGCGCCCATGGGCAAAGCGAGGTCTACGCCAAATCCTCGCTCGACCTCGCCATGAGGGATGCCTTCCGCAAGGTGCGGCGCTTCCTCATGACCACGCAGGGCCTCTCCGAGGACGAGGCGATCGCGCTGATGTCCGCGGCGGTGGATTTCGGCATCACCCAGGTGGTGGACGGCAATTGGGGCGTCCACGCCATCCTGCGCAAGCGGCTGTTCGGCGCGGACGCCTGAGCGCGGCGCCTGAGCCCGGGACGGCGGCGACGGCTCAGTCGATCGGCCGCGGGCGCCGGTCGCTGCCGATGGCGACGAAGGTGAAGATCGCCTCCGTGACCTTGAGCATCGTCTCTTCCTCGCGCTTGCGGCGCCAGGCCTCGATGCGGATGCGCAGCGAGGTGCGCCCGGTGGAGATGACCGTGCCGTAGAAGCTCACCTCGTCGCCCACCAGCACCGGGCTGAGGAAGCTCATCGCCTCAACCGCGACGGTCGCGGCGCGGCCCTTGGCGCGGCGGGTGGCGACGTTGCCGGCGGCGAGATCCATATGCGCCATCAGCCAGCCGCCGAAGATGTCGCCTGCCGGGTTGGTGTCGGCGGGCATGGCGATGGTGCGGATCACGGGGCTGCCGGCGGGCGGCTCGGGCGGAAGGGTGCTCATGCGGCGGCTCGCGGATGACGGCGGGGGCTGGCGCAGAACCGCGCTCCCTACCGCTTTACGGCATCCGCGACCCGGCGTCACCGCACCGCTGCTGCGGGGCAGGCATGCCCGAACAGCAGCCGCGCCGTCAGCGGCCGGATCAGATCGACGCCAGACCCACCCGCGCCGCCAGCGCGGCGGCGGCTTCCTTGCGCTCGCTGTAGCGGTCGGTCAGGTAGCCGGCCCGGTCGCGCGTCAGCAGGGTGAACTTCACCAGTTCCTCCATGACGTCCACCACCCGGTCGTAATAGGGCGAGGGCTTCATCCGCCCCGCCGCGTCGAATTCCTGGAAGGCCTTGGCGACCGAGGACTGGTTGGGAATGGTGAACATACGCATCCAGCGGCCGAGCACGCGCATCTGGTTGACCGCGTTGAAGCTCTGCGAGCCGCCGGATACCTGCATCACCGCGAGGGTGCGGCCCTGCGTCGGACGCACGGCGCCCACCGAAAGCGGAATCCAGTCGATCTGCGCCTTCATCACCGCGGACATGGCGCCGTGGCGCTCGGGGCTGGTCCAGACCTGCCCTTCCGACCAGAGCGAGAGCTCGCGCAGTTCGCGGACCTTCGGGTGGTCGGCATCGGCGGCATCCGGCAGGGGCAGGCCGAGGGGATCGAACACCCGGGTCTGCGCGCCGAAGGCCTGGAGCAGCCGCTCGGCCTCCAGCGTGAGGAAGCGGCTGTAGGAGCGCTCGCGCAGCGAGCCGTAAAGCAGCAGGATGCGGGGCGGGTGGGTCGAGGGCACCGCCCCAAACCGGCTTATATCAGGCCTGTCGAAGGCGCCGGCGGCGATGTTGGGCAGGTCGGCGGCCGTCACCGCCGCGCCTCCACGGTGGCGGCCGGCCGGCTATCCGCCCGCTGGCCCGCCTCGTACCAGCCCCGGGAGCGGTTCACGATCCAGACCACGGACAGCATCACCGGCACCTCGATCAGCACGCCGACCACCGTGGCGAGGGCCGCGCCGGAATGGAACCCGAACAGGCTGATCGCCGCGGCGACCGCCAGCTCGAAGAAATTGGACGCCCCGATCAGCGCGGAGGGGCCGGCCACGGCGTGCGGCTCGCCCATGCGCCGGTTGAGCAGATAGGCGAGGCCGGCATTGGCATAGACCTGGATCAGGATCGGCACCGCCAACAGGGCGATCACGCCCGGCTGGGCGATGATCTGCCCGCCCTGGAAGCCGAACAGCAGCACCAGCGTCGCCAGCAGGGCGACGAGCGAGAGCGGGCCGAGGCGCGCCAGCAGCCGGTCCAGCCGCGCCGGCCCGCCGGCTGCCAGCACGCGGCGGCGCAGCCCCTGCGCCAGCAGCACCGGCAGCACGATGTAGAGCACCACCGACAGCGCCAGCGTGCCCCAGGGCACGGATATGGCGGACAGGCCGAGCAGCAGCGCCACGATGGGGGCGAAGGCCACCACCATGATCGCGTCGTTGAGCGCCACCTGGCTCAGGGTGAAATGCGGCTCGCCTTTCGTCAGGCTCGACCACACGAACACCATGGCCGTGCAGGGCGCCGCGGCGAGGAGGATGAGGCCGGCGATATAGCTGTCGATCTGGTCCGGCGGCAGCAGCGGGCGGAACAGCCCGCCAATGAACAGCCCGCCGAGCAGCGCCATCGAGAACGGCTTCACCGCCCAGTTGACGAACAGCGTCACCCCGATGCCGCGCCAGTGGCGCCCGACCTCGGCCAGCGCGGCGACGTCGATCTTCAGCAGCATGGGAATGACCATCAGCCAGATCAGCACCGCGACCGGCAGGTTGACCTGCGCGATCTCGGCCGCGCCGATCGCCTGGAAGGCCCCGGGCGCGATATGGCCCAGCCCGATGCCGACGACGATGCAGAGGCCGACCCAGACGGTGAGGTAGCGCTCGAAGGTGGACATGGCCATTCCTCAGGCTTTGGCGGTTCTTCCGGCTTTCCCGGTTCCTCAGGCCCCGCCGACGCGGTGACCCTGGGCATCCACCACCGGCTCGCCGTCTTCCTTCGCGAAGGCGCCGAGCTGAGGCGGCAAGAGGTCGAGCACCCGCTCCGAGGGACGGCAGAGCCGGGCTCCCAGCGGCGAGACGACGATGGGTCGGTTGATGAGGATCGGGTGCGCCATCATCGCATCGAGCAGCGCCTCGTCCGAAAGGGCGGGGTCGCCGAGGCCGAGCTCGGCATAGGGCGTGCCTTTCTCCCGCAGCAGATCGCGCGGGGAAAGGCCCATGCGTTCCACGAGCTGCGCCAGCAGCGCCCGGGCCGGCGGCGTCTTGAGATACTCAACCACATGGGGCTCGATGCCCGCATTGCGGATCATGGCCAGCGTGTTGCGGGAGGTGCCGCACTCCGGGTTGTGGTAGATGACGATGTCCATTGGTTGCCTCACGCCGCGCGGGTACGGAGGGCGGAGGCGCCTCGCCCAGGGAAGGTGCAGGAAAGGCCGGCCGGGACGCGGGCGCGTTGACGGGTCTCAGGCATGGCTGTCACCTCGGGCGGGTTCGCAACAGCAGGAGAGCGCGGCCATGGCGGGCGCACACACCTCGGGGTGGCCCTGGCAGCAGTCGCGCATGAGAAACTCCACCAGCCCGGCGAGGGCGGGATAGGCGGCGCTGTAGAGGATCGAGCGGCCCTCGCGGCGGGATGTCACCAGCCCCGCCTGCTCGAGCTGGCCGAGATGGAAGGACATGCGCGAGGACGACGCGCCGTCCATCGCCTCGCCGATGGCGCCGGCGGGCAGGCCTTCCGGTCCCGCCGTCACCAGCAACCGGACGATCCGCAGCCGCGTCTCCTGCGAGAGCGCGGCGAAGGCCGCGAGGGCACGGTGCATCTCCATGGATATCTCAACAATTCAACATATATTGAGATATTGATATCGCGACTCCCACGAAAGGGCAAGCCATATCGAGAGGGCAAGCCATATCGCGGCGCCCGCGCGAGGTCGCGAAGCCGGCCCTCAGCCCCCGGCGGCGTGGATGGCGTCGAGGCCCTCGCGATAGCTGGGATAGGCCAGCGCGACCCCCAGCTCCCGCCGCAGCCGGTCGTTGCGGACGCGACGGTTTTCCTCCCAGAACGACCGGGCCATCGGCGACATCGTCACGACCGCCTCCTCATAGGGCACCGTGGGCGGGGGCTCGATGCCGAGCAGGCCGGCGGCGTAGCGCACCGGCGCGCAGGAGGGCGACGGCTCGTCGTCCACCACATTGACCACGCCGGAGAACCCCGTGCGGAAGGCCGCCGCGATCGCCGCGGCGATGTCGTCGACATGAATGCGGTTGAAGACCTGGCCGGGTCGCTCGATGCAGCGGGCCGTGCCCTCGCGCAGGTCCGCCAGCGCGTTCCGGCCGGGACCGTAGATACCGCCGAGCCGCAGCACGGCGACCGGCCGCCGCAACCTCGCGCCGAGGTCGCTCCACGCCACCTCCGCCTCCCGCCGCCGCAGGCCGCGCGGGCTGGTGGAGGGCGGCGCATCCGCCTCGTCGATCCATTCCCCGCCGGAGCTGCCATAAACCCCGATGGTGGAGAGATAGACGATCGGCCCGCGACGGCCGCCAGCCTCCAGCGCCGCGGCGAGCGGACCGGCGAAGGGATCGCCCGCCTCGCCCGGCGCCGCCGAGACCAGCACCATCTCCGCGGCGGCGGCGGCCTCCGCCAATGCCGTAGCGTCCCGCGATCCCAGCACTTCGACCCCGTCGGCGGGGCGCGCCGCGACATCCCGCGTGGTGCCGACGATGCGCGTGAAATCGTGTCGATGATGGCCGACGAAACGCTGCGCGCAATAGCCGTAACCCAGGCAGAGAAGCATCGTCATGGGGCGTCAACCTGCTCGTGCGGCGGGGCGTCCACGGGTACGGAAGCCGCCGCCTGCCATTCCTCCACCACCGCCGGATCGGCCTCGCCCGGCAGATGCCGCGTCCGCACCGCCGCGAACCGCGCCGGCTCCAGCAGCCGCGACAGCGCCCAGACGGCGGCGCCCCGTACCAGAGGCGATTCATCGCGCAGCAGCCGCCCGGCTTCCTCGGCGAGACCGGCTTCACCGGAATTGCCGATCGCCACCAGCACGTTGCGCAGGAAGCGGGTGCGCCCGGTGCGCTTGATCGGGCTCTTGGTGAAGCGGGCGCGGAACGCCGCCTCGTCCAGCCGTGCCAGCTCGGCGAGCGCCGGCGCGCGGTTTTCCTCCCGCGCCGCCAGCCGCGCCTCGCGGCCGAGCACGGCGAACTTGTTCCAGGGGCAGGCGGCGAGGCAGTCGTCGCAGCCATAGACGCGGTTGCCGATCAGCGGGCGCAGCGCGCGCGGGATCGGGCCGCGATGCTCGATGGTGAGGTAGGAGACGCAGCGCCGGGCGTCGATCCGGTAGGGGGCGGGAAAAGCCCCGGTCGGGCAGGCGTCGAGACAGGCGCGGCAGGCGCCGCAATGGTCGGCTTCCGCCGCATCGGGCGGCAGCGCCAGCGAGGTGGCGATGGCGCCGAGGAACAGCCAGGAGCCGCGCCCGCGCGCGACGAGATTGGTGTGCTTGCCCTGCCACCCCAGCCCGGCGGCCTGCGCCAGCGGCTTTTCCATCAGCGGCGCGGTGTCGACGAACACCTTCACCTCGCCACCGGCGCGGGGCACGAAGCGGGAGGCGATGCGCTTGAGCTTGCCCTTGATGAGCTCGTGATAGTCGTCGCCGCGGGCATAGACGGAGATCGCCCCGGCGCCGCGCTGCGCCAGCACCTCGCGCGGGTCGCGATCCGGTCCGTAATTGAGCCCCAGCATCACCACCGCCCCGACCTCCGGCCACAGGGCCCGCGGCGACCCGCGGCGTTCGGCGGTTTCGGGCATCCAGGCCATGTCGCCATGGGCGCCCTCGGCGATCCAGCGGGCGAGCCGGGCGCCGGCCTCAGGGATGGAATCGGGATGGGCGATGCCCGCGGCATCGAAGCCTTCCGCCGCGGCGAGGTCGATGATCAGCGCCCGGGCGGCGTCGGGGCTCAGAAGTCGAGGTCCGCGTAGGAGGCCGAGGGCGGGATGCCGGCCATCGTCACCGCCAGCAGCGGGCGGAAGGAGGGGCGCGACTTGATCCGCGCGTACCAGATCTTGGCGGTCTCGTCCTCGTCCCACGGCACGTCGCCCAGATAATCGACGCAGGAAATGTGGGCCGCGGCCGCGAAGTCGGCATAGGACAGCCGGTCGCCGGCCAGCCAGTTCCGCGCCTTCAGCAGCCACCCGATATAGTGCAGATGATAGCGGATATTGGCCCGCGCCGCACGGATGGCCGCCATGTCCGGCGAACCGCCGCCCGCCTCGCGCGGCATGTAGCGCTTGAACACCTTCTCGCGCACCAGCGGCTCGGAGACTTCGGCGAAGAACTTCTCGTTGAACCACGCCGAGAGGCGGCGCACCTCCACCCGGGCGCCGATGTCCACCGGCAGCAGGCGGCGGTCGCCGAAGGTGGCTCCGCGGGTCTCGTCGATATATTCGGCGATGATGGTTCCGCCCGGCACCGCGAAGCCGTTCGGCTCGACCAGCACGGGCGTGGCGCCGGCGGGATCCAGCATCAGGAATTCGGGCCGCCGTTCCCACACCCGTTCCTCGACCAGCGTCGGCTCGAGGCCGTATTCGCTGAGCATCAACCGGATGAAGCGCGAGTGCGGGCAGAAGGGGTGATGATGAAGATGCATCGCTCGGGGGGATTCGCGGCCTCGACGGGGTGCGACAGCCCTCCCCTCTAGAGGCGTTCGCCCGTCTCTGCAAGTGATTGCGCTGCCATAAGCCGGTTCCGCGTGGGCCGGGTGGACCCGGACGGCATTGGCGTGCAACATCGCGGCGGCCGTGCAACATCACCGTCGTTGAACGCCGCTACCCTGCCCGCACTCATGTCGCGACGCGACGTGCCTTACACAGGAAGGCTGCCATGACCGACGATACCGAGATGATGATGCCCGAACATGGCAGCTTCGTGTGGAACGAGCTGAACACGTGGGATGTGGAGGCCGCGAAGGCCTTCTACGGCCAGACGCTGGGCTGGACCTTCGAGGCCATGCCGATGGAGGACGACGCCGGGACCTATTGGGTCGCGCTGGCCGACGGCGAAATGGTCGCCGGCATTTTCGCCATGACCAGCCCCGATTTCGACGGCGTGCCCGCGCACTGGTTCGCCTATGTCGAGGTCGACGACGTCGACGTGCGCACCGCCCTGGTCGAGGAGGCCGGCGGCACCATCATCCGTCCGCCCTTCGACGTCGCCGGCGTCGGCCGTATTGCCATCGTGAAGGCGCCGGACGGCTCCGTCATCGGCTGGATCACCTCCGACGAGGAGTGATCCCTCACGCGGATCGCCCGATCCCCCGGCCACCGGCCCGCCGGGGGCCGTGGCCACGTTCACCGACCCGACGGCACCGGCGCCCGCCGATGCCGGCCTTGGTGTGTCCCCGCGCGAACGGCGCGGGCGTGCCTTTTCCGCCCTCCGAGGGCGAAACCGGAAGGAATGGACCGTCGATGCAGATGCAGACCCCCGTCTCCCCCATCATCGCCACCGGCTACTCGCTTCGTGAAGGCAGCCCGGAGTTCGACGATCTCGGCGCCGGCCTCGATGAAGCGGAAGCCCTCGGCATCGATGTCGTGGAGCTGCCGGTCTACGCCTGGCATCTGATCGTCAATGGCCGTCCGCTCGACCGCCGGGTCGCCGATCTCGCCCGGGCTCTCGAAGACCGGCCGTTCGGCACCACGGTGCATGGCCCGCTCTCGATCAATCTCATGGACGCGCCCGACCGGCTGTCCCGCCATGAGGCGGTGCTGGCGGCCAGCATCGAGATCACCGGGGCCATCGGCGCCCGCCACCTCGTCGTCCATACCGGCGCCGCCCGCGGCCAGGACGACATCGAGGTCGCCTATTCCCGCCAGCGCGACGCGCTGGCCCGGGCCGGCGACCTCGCGCAGCGCGCCGGCATCACGCTCTGTGTGGAGAACGTGTTCCGCTTCGGCGACGTCCGCGAGACGGCGACGCCCTCCAAGCTCGCGGGCGAGCTCTCCGCCATCGATCATCCGGCGGTCTGGGCGACGCTGGACGTGAGCCACGCCTATATCCGCTCCGCGCAGGACCGGCTCGACCCGCTGCCGGAAATCGCCGCGCTGGCGCCCTTCGCGCGGCACCTGCACCTCCACGATTCCTTCGGCCGGCCGAGCCAGCTCTGGACCTACGACCCCGCCGAGGCGGTGGCGTTCGGCGAGGGCGACCTGCACCTGCCGATCGGCTGGGGCGGGATCGACTGGGATGCCGTGGTCGCCTGCGGCCTGCCGGCGGACAGCATCGCCATCATGGAGCTCAACCCGCGCCACTGGCGCGAGCTCGGCGAGCAGGTCCCGGTGCTCCGGGCGCTGGCCGATCGCTTCCGGCTGGCGGCCCCCGCCACCGTCTGATCCGCCCGGCCCGGCGGCCTGCCCGCCGCGACGCCCGGACCGCCCAGCCGCCGGCTGACCCCGCCGGCGCGGCGGCCATCGCGCCGGCGCCGTAATGCCCTCCGGCCACGGCCGGAGGCCCGCTTGACGGGCCGCGTCCCGGCTCGGGCGGGCGATTCCCGCGGCGTGGCGCAGCGCGTGTGTTTTCGCCGCAACGACCTTCTTGCGGCCCCCGAGACCTGCCCCTATATCCGGCGCGATCGGTGTGGGATACACGCCGTACCCTGTTGAATTGGGGGCCGGTCCGGGGGCGCGGCGTCGGCATTTGCCACTCACCGTTCTTCTCCGGGTGCTTCACGAGGCCCGGCCGGCCTGCCGGAAGGAGAGAGTTCATGTCTAAAGTCATCGGCATTGATCTTGGTACGACCAATAGCTGCGTCGCCGTCATGGAAGGCTCGACGCCGAAGGTGATCGAGAACGCCGAAGGTGCCCGCACCACGCCGTCCATCGTAGCCTTCACCGAGGATGGCGAGCGCCTGGTGGGCCAGCCGGCGAAGCGCCAGGCGGTCACCAACCCGGAGCGCACCTTCTTCGCGGTGAAGCGCCTGATCGGCCGCCGCTACGACGACCCGATGGTCGACAAGGACAAGCACCTCGTCCCCTACAAGATCGTGCGCGCGGACAATGGCGACGCCTGGGTCGAGTCGGACGGGAAGAAGTATTCGCCCTCGCAGATCTCCGCCTTCACCCTGCAGAAGATGAAGGAGACCGCGGAGGCCTATCTCGGCGCCAAGGTCGACAAGGCGGTCATCACCGTCCCGGCCTATTTCAACGATGCCCAGCGTCAGGCCACCAAGGACGCCGGCCGCATCGCCGGCCTCGAGGTGCTGCGCATCATCAACGAGCCGACGGCGGCCGCCCTCGCCTATGGCCTCGACAAGAAGTCGGCTGGCGTGATCGCGGTCTATGACCTCGGCGGCGGCACCTTCGACGTGTCCGTGCTCGAGATCGGCGACGGCGTGTTCGAGGTGAAGTCCACCAATGGCGACACCTTCCTGGGTGGCGAAGACTTCGACATGCGGCTCGTCAACTACCTCGCCGACGAGTTCAAGAAGGAGCAGGGCATCGACCTGCGCAACGACAAGCTGGCCCTCCAGCGCCTGAAGGAGGCGGCGGAGAAGGCCAAGATCGAGCTGTCGTCGGCGACCCAGACCGAGATCAACCTGCCCTTCATCACGGCGGACGCGTCGGGCCCGAAGCATCTGACCATGAAGCTCACCCGCGCCAAGTTCGAGGCGCTGGTGGACGATCTCATCCAGCGCACCGTCGAGCCCTGCAAGAAGGCGCTCAAGGATGCCGGCCTCACCGCCGGGCAGATCGACGAGGTCGTGCTCGTCGGCGGCATGACCCGCATGCCCAAGGTGCAGGAGATCGTGAAGCAGTTCTTCGGCAAGGAGCCCCACAAGGGCGTCAACCCGGATGAAGTGGTCGCCATCGGCGCCGCGATCCAGGCCGGCGTGCTGCAGGGCGATGTCAAGGACGTGCTGCTGCTCGACGT
>CAZIXP010000023.1:0-21335 GCA_964543245.1 uncultured Starkeya sp. | reverse complement strand
CCCGCTCTCGCTCGGCATCGAGACGCTGGGCGGCGTGTTCACCCGCCTGATCGACCGCAACACCACGATCCCGACCAAGAAGAGCCAGGTCTTCTCCACCGCCGAGGACGGCCAGACCGCGGTCACCATCCGCGTGTTCCAGGGCGAGCGCGAAATGGCGGCGGACAACAAGATCCTCGGCCAGTTCGACCTCGTCGGCATTCCCCCGGCGCCGCGCGGCGTGCCGCAGATCGAGGTTGCCTTCGATATCGATGCCAACGGCCTCGTCAACGTCTCGGCGAAGGACAAGGGCACCGGCAAGGAGCAGCAGATCCGCATCCAGGCCTCGGGCGGCCTCTCCGACGCCGATATCGAGAAGATGGTGAAGGACGCCGAGGCCCACGCCGCGGAAGACAAGACGCGTCGCGCCCTGGCGGAAGCCAAGAACCACGGCGAAGCCCTTGTCCACTCGACGGAAAAGGCCCTCGCCGAGCACGGCGCCAAGGTCGGCACCCCGGAGAAGACCGCGATCGAGACCGCGCTGGCCGACCTCAAGTCGGCGCTGGAAGGCGAGGATGTCGAGACCATCACGGCGCGGACCAACACCCTCGCCCAGGCCTCGCTGAAGCTCGGCGAAGCCATGTACAGTCAGGCCGGTGAGGAGGACGGTGCGTCCAAGCCGCAGGCCGAGGACGTGGTGGACGCCGAGTTCACCGAGGTCGACGACGACAAGAAGAAGTCGGCCTGAGCCGACGGCGTCGGCGTGGCCGCGTGGCGGCGCCGCGCCGCCCCCGCCGACGCGTGAACCGCGTGCCCGGGCGATGCCCGGGCATTGCCGTTTCGACGAGACCGCCCCCGGCCCCGGCCCCGGCGGTTCCGCAGCATCCCCGGCCCGCGACCGGGCCCCTTCATCACCGACCGCCTCCAGGCGCTTTATCCGGAGCCGCGCACCCTCATGTCGAAGCGCGACTATTACGAGGTCCTC
Organism: uncultured Starkeya sp.; assembly: GCA_964543245.1. GTDB lineage: Bacteria > Pseudomonadota > Alphaproteobacteria > Rhizobiales > Xanthobacteraceae > Ancylobacter. Next base: position 20,371 of record CAZIXP010000023.1, on the reverse strand, counting down.
GAAGTCTCCCGCACGGTGACGGACGGGGAGCTCAAGTCGACCTACCGCAAGCTCGCCATGAAATGGCATCCCGACCGCAATCCCGGAGACGCCCAGGCCGAGATCCGCTTCAAGGAGGTCACCGAGGCCTATGAGGTCCTCAAGGACCCGCAGAAGCGCGCGGCCTATGACCGCTTCGGCCATGCCGCCTTCGAGGGCGGCGGCGGCGGTGCGCCGGGCGGCCCGGGCTTCGGCGCCGACTTCGCCTCCACCTTCTCCGACATCTTCGACGATCTCTTCGGCATGGCCGGCCAGCGCGGCGGCGGGCGCGGCGGCCAGGGCCGCGAGCGCGGCGCCGACCTGCGCTACAACATGGAGATCACGCTGGAAGAGGCGTTCGCCGGCAAGGACGCCACCATCAAGATCCCGAGCTCGGTGACCTGCGAGGCCTGCACCGGCACCGGCGCCAAGCCCGGCTCGCAGCCCAAGACCTGCCGCACCTGCGGCGGCAGCGGCCGCATCCGCCACGCCCAGGGCTTCTTCACGCTGGAGCGCACCTGCGTCACCTGCCAGGGCCGCGGTCAGGTGATCGAGGACCCGTGCACCGTCTGCTCCGGCGCCGGCCGGGTCACCCGCGAGCGCACCCTCCAGGTCGCCATTCCCGCCGGCGTCGAGGATGGCACCCGCATCCGCCTCGGCAATGAGGGCGAGGCCGGCGCGCGCGGCGGGCCGCCGGGCGACCTCTACATCTTCCTGTCGATCGCCCCGCACGAATTCTTCCAGCGCGACGGCGCCGACCTGTTCTGCCGGGTGCCGATCTCGCTGGTGCAGGCGGCCATTGGCGGTTCGGTCGAGGTTCCCACCATCGACGGCGAGAAGACCAAGGTGAAGGTGCCTGAAGGCACCCAGACCGGCCGTCGCTTCCGCCTCGCCGGCCGGGGCATGCCGGTTCTGCGCACCCGCAATACCGGCGACATGTATGTGCAGGTCGTGGTCGAGACCCCGCAGAACCTCACCAAGCGCCAGCGCGAGCTGCTGATGGAGTTCGAGAAGGAGAGCTCCGGCGACACCCACCCGGAATCGAGCGGGTTCTTCAGCAAGGTAAAAGACTTCTTCGCCGGCGATGCCGAATGACGGCGCCGCCGCGAGGCGGTATGGTGTCGACCGGGGTGTAATCGAACGGTAATGGCTGACACGTAGAGAGTGCGCCGCGACGCAGCGCTTCATGCCCCATGCCGCGTATTCGCCGACGGCGCCATTTCCGGTCGCTGGAAGGACTGCAGGAGTTCGAATGTTGCCTCGTTCCGCCTCTGAACTGGCCCCCGCCGGCAAGAACCGCCCTCGCAAGAAGCCCGACGAGCTCCGTTTTCTCCATTCCTGGCTGCAGGACCCGCTGCGCACCGGCGCGGTGTCACCCTCGGGCCGCGCGCTGGCGCGGATGATGGCGTCCTATGTCGATCCCGCCCTGCCCGGGCCGGTGATCGAGCTCGGCCCCGGCACCGGCCCGGTGACGGCGGCGCTGGTGGAGCGCGGCATCGCCCCCGAGCGGCTGGTGCTGATCGAGTACAACCCGGAATTCTGCAAGCTGCTGAAGCAGCGCTTTCCCGGCGCCACCGTGGTGCAGGGCGACGCCTACAACATGGAGACGTCGCTGCAGGGGCTGGTCGATACCCCGGCCATCGCCGTGGTCTCCAGCCTGCCGCTGTTCACCCGGCCGGTGCCGGAGCGCCGCAGCCTCACCGAGCAGGCCTTCCGGCTCTGCGTGCCGGACGCACCCTTCATCCAGTTCACCTATGCCGTGGTCTCGCCCATGCCGCTGGACGAGATTCCGCTGCGGGCCCACCGCAGCCGCCGGGTCTGGCGGAACATTCCCCCGGCCTGCGTCTGGGTCTATCGTTCGCCCCAGATGAACGGCTGAGGAGGGCCCGATGGCCCCGAAGATTCTGACCTTCGCCGGCTCGATCCGCCACGGCGCCTTCTCCGGCCTGCTGGCGGCGGCCGCCCTGCACGAGCTGGGGGAACTCGGGGCGGAGGCGGAGCTGCTCTCGCTCGCCGATTTCGACCTGCCGATCTACAATGGCGACCTTGAGGCCGAGGCCGGCGTGCCCGAGGCGGCGGTCGCGCTCAACGCGCGGCTCGGCGCCGCCGACGGCATCTTCGTGGTGACGCCGGAATACAATGCCGGCGTGCCGCCGCTGCTGAAGAACGCGATCGACTGGGCGAGCCGGGCCCGCGGCGCGCGCGACCCCTTCAAGGGGCCGGTCTGGGCGATCGGCGCCTCCTCTCCCGGCGCGATGGGCGGCTACCGTGCGGCGATGATGCTGCGGCAGGTGCTGGCCCTCGGCCTCGGGGCTCTGGTGCTCGGCGGGCAGGTGTCCATCGGCGGGGCCGGGCAGGCCTTCGGCGAGGACGGGCGGCTGAAGGACGAGCGCCAGGCGCGCCTGCTGCGCGGCGTGCTCGCCGATCTCGTCACCGAAGCCGGGCGGCGCGCCGCCGTGCGCGCCTGAACCGCCAGCCTGACCACCAGCCGGAGCAGCCATGACGCCCGCGGCCCAGAAGCCCGCCCCCGATCCGCGCGACCGCCTCATCGTCGCGCTGGACCTGCCCTCCGTCCGCGTGGCGGAGTCCGTGGTGGCGCGGCTCGGCGACACGGTGAGCTTCTACAAGATCGGCTATGAGCTCGGCTATGCCGGGGGGCTGGGCTTCGCCCGCGAGTTGATCGCCGACGGCCGCAAGGTGTTCATCGATTTCAAGCTGCACGACATCGGCAACACCGTGGCCCATGGTGTCGCAAGCATCGCCCAGCTCGGCGCCAGCTTCCTCACCGTGCATGCCTACCCCCAGACCATGCGGGCGGCGATGGAGGGCAAGGGCGCCAGCCCGCTGCGCATCCTCGCCGTGACCGTGCTGACCTCCTATGACGAGGCCGATCTCGCCGAGGCCGGCTATGCCGCGGGCGTCGCCGCCACCGTGGCCCGCCGGGTGGCGCAGGCCCGCGAGATCGGCATTGACGGCATCGTCTGCGCCCCCACCGATGCCGCGACGGTGCGCGGCATCCTCGGGCCGGGGCGGGCGATCGTCACCCCCGGGGTGCGGCCGGCCGGCGCGCCCACCGGCGACCAGAAGCGCGTCGCCACCCCGGCCGAGGCCATCCGCGCCGGGGCCGACCATCTGGTGGTGGGGCGCCCCATCGTCGCCTCGCCGGACCCGGCGGCGGCAGCCCGTGCGGTGCAGGCGGAGATCGCCGCCGCCCTGTCACCGGCCTGAGCGCGTCGGGGAGGCGGACATGGCCAAGGGCTATTGGGTGGTGCGGCTCGACGTCACCGACATGGACACCTATCTGAGCCGCTATTTCGCTGCCGCGGCGCCGGTGATCGAGCGGTTCGGCGGGCGCTTTCTGGTGCTCGGCGGCGCTTTCGAGGCGCCGGAGCCGCCGGCGCGCAACCGGCAGGTGGTGGTGGAATTCCGCGACTACGACACCGCGCTCGCCTGCTGGAACGACCCGGATTTCCAGGCCGCCTTCGCCGAGCGGCAGAAGGTGGCACAGGGCGAGCATCTGGTGATCGAGGGTTACGAGGGCGGCCAGCCCGCGGCAGGCGCCATCGACCGCCCGGCCTCCGGCCCCGGCACCGCCTACTGGATCCTGCGGATCGACGTGCGGGACACCGAGGCCTACAAGGCCTATGTCTCGGCTGACGCCCTGCCGCTGCAGAAATATCAGGGCTGGTACCTGGTGCGCGGCGGCCGGCATGCCGCGGTGGAAGGCCCCGCCCGCTCCCGCAACGTGGTGCTGGCCTTCCGCGACTTCGCCACCGCCCGCGCCTGCTACGACTCGCCGGAATACCAGCAGGCGCTGGCCTTCCGCAAAGCCGCCAGCGAGGGCGAGGTCGTCATCGTCCACGGCGTGGAGTGAACGGCGACGGGCGCGCCGTGCCGGAGCCTTAAAGCCGCCGCCGCGCGAATCCGCCGCGCGGCGGCGCCGCCATGTGGACAAGCCCGGCGGCTTCTGCTATCTGCGCACTCCTTGATCGGCCTGCGTGCCGTCCCTTCCATGGAAGGGATGCCGCTCCGGTCCCCCGACATTCAAACAAGTCGCGTGCGCGAAGCAAAAGGATCGCGGGACGCGAAGGCGCGAAGAGGAACACACGTGCAGGTTCTCGTCCGTGACAACAACGTCGACCAGGCGCTGAAGGCTCTCAAGAAGAAGATGCAGCGGGAAGGCATCTTCCGGGAGATGAAGCTGCGTGGCCACTACGAGAAGCCCTCCGAGAAGCGCGCCCGCGAAGAGGCGGAGGCGGTGCGCCGCGCCCGCAAGCTGGCCCGCAAGCGCGCCCAGCGCGAAGGCCTGCTGCCGTCGAAGCCGAAGGTCGTCTCCCCCGGCCGCTGAGCCCGCGGCCCTGATGGGGCCTCGCGCCACGACAACCCTGCCCGAGCGCGGTGACCCCTGTCGCCGCGCTTTTTGGCTTTGGCCGCTGAGACATGGCGCCCGACCCCACTTTCCCCTCTTTGCGCATCTCCGGCCGGCCGGTCGCGATCGCCGACCTGCGGGAGGTGCCCGACCTCGCCGGCGTCGTCGCCGAGCGGGTGTGGCGGGCGTGGTGGCAGCCCCACGGCGTGCCGCTCGCCGCGCTGAGGGACCGGCTGGAGGAGAGCTTCGGCGCGGCGGCAATTCCCTCCACCTGGGTCGCCCATCGCGGCGGGAGCTTTCTCGGCACGGTCGCGCTGATCGCCGGCGATGTCGAGCAGCGCCCGGCCTTCACCCCCTGGGCGGCGGCGCTGTGGGTGGAGCCGGCGGCGCGCGGCGCCGGCCTCGGCACCGCCCTCGCCGCCCACGCGGCAGCCCGGGCCTTCGCCGCCGGCCATGACCGGGTGTATCTCGCGGCGACGCCGGAAAACGCGCCGTTCTACCTCCGCCGCGGCTGGAGCCGGGTGGAGAGCGGGGTCGACGGGCTGGACATACTGGTGCGCCGGCACGAGGACTGAGACGCGCGCCGGCGGGCGGGCGGGCGCTGCCAGTGCGGGCGCGCGGCTATTGCCGGTTCATCGGCACGGTGTATTCGCCCGCGCGGATGCGGTCGGCGAGACGGGCGGCGAAGCCGGCGGCGGCCTCCTCGCCATAGGTCGCGACCAGCGAGCGGATCGCGGTGAAGAGCGCGGCCTGCGCCAGGCAATCCTCGTCGAGCCCGTCATAGACGGCTTCGTTCCACGCCTCGTCGAGATAGGCGAGCGCCACGTGACGCTCATCCTCCGCCTGCTGGTCGGCGTCGGCTTCGACGATGAGGGGATCGGGCAGTTGGGCCAAGGGCGCCTCCGTGCGGCCTCGTGACCGCAGCGGCACCTTAGCATGGCGGATCGGGCGGCCGGGCCAAGCTTTGCGTAAAGGTTAACAGGGTGGCCTGCGTGCAACGCATGGCGCCGGATCGTGCCGGATGGTGTCCTTCCGGCACCACAGGCACCCGCCGCCGCGTCCCGTTTCAGTTGCTGCCGTAGCGGGCGGCGATGTCGCGGGACAACCGCATCCCCTCGTCGAGATAGCGGCCGGCGGCGAGGCGGGCGGAGCTGGTGCAGGCGCGGTACACCTGGGCGTAGCTGTCATAGCCGCGGTTGAAGGCGGCGACGAGCTGGCCGCGCCGCGGCTCGCCCGGCGCCTCGGCCGCCAGCAGCGCCTGCATCTCGTCGCGCCAGCGGGTCGGCTCCGCCGCGCCGCAGAGCGGGCGCAGATAATGCAGCGCCCCCATCACCTCGGCGAGGTGCTGGAGATCGGCGTCGTAAGGCGGGGCGCCGCCCTCCGCCTGCTGCGCGGCGGCGGGGGCAAGGCTCAGCCAGAGCAGCGGGAAAAGGACCAGAAGACGCATCGCCCTTCCTCCTGCGCCCGCACGCGGCGGGCGTCAAGCCGGCGGAGGGCGGGAGCCGGCCGCCCGCACGCCCGCCCCCCTGGCACCGACGCGGACGCCGCACCGGCAACCCGGCGGCGGCCCCGCCAGCGCCACGGCGGCGCGCGGCGCACCGACGCCTCAGGCCGGGCCCTTCAGCGCCAGCGCCGCGGCCCGGGCCACCATGTCGCCCAGCCCGTCCGTCACCGGCTCGGGCAGCGCGCCCGGCTCGAACCACCCGACCTCGGCCGCCTCCGGCCCCACGGCCGGCTCGCCCGCCCGCCACAGCGCGGCGTGGACCACCACGACATAATGGGCGCCCAGAACCCCGGCGGCATCGCGGTAGATGATGTCGAGCGCGCCGGAGACGCCGAGAATGTCCACCTCGACGCTGACTTCCTCCATCAGCTCGCGCGCGGCCGCGGCGGCGAGCGGCTCGCCCGGCTCCACCCGTCCGCCCGGCAGGGTCCACACCCCCTTCATCGGCGCCTTGCCGCGCCGGGCCAGCAGCACGCGGCCATCCCGGAACACCGCGGTGGAGGTGGCGAGGACGGGACGGATGGCGGCGACGGTCATGCTGGGCTCCAGGGCGCGGTCAGGGGCGGGGGCGGGTTCGACTTGGCAGCGTGGGTGCTGCGGGTCGGTCTGGCGAGGGTCGGGACGATTCGGGCTCACGCCGTCGAAGGCGCGGCGCGGCACGACGCTGCCGGGGCGATGGCGGGCGCGGCGGCGATCCTAAGCCGCTTCCCGCGTGCCTGAACCCCGCGGGCACGCGGCGAAGCCGCGCAGCACACCCCCTGCGGCCGGTGGGAGACCCGCCGGAAGGTCCGCCCCGCCGCCGTTCCGCGCCCGCATTCGGCCGCATTCGGCTCCGACCATCGCGCCACCCTTATCGGAACCGCCGCCATGCCGTCACCCGTTCGCGCCCCGTTTCCCGCCCGCCGGCGGGTCCTGCTGACCGCCGCGACCCTGCTGCCGCTCGCCCTTGCCGGCGCGGGCGGCGTGCGGGCCGAGGCCGCCTCGGCGCCGGGCAAGGCCGCTGCCGCCGGTGCCAGCGCGGCGCCGGCGACCGATTCGCTCTGCGCCAGCTATGGCGCGGGCTTCGTGCGGGTGCCGGGCACCTCGACCTGCATGAAGATGAGCGCCTCCACCCAGGCCGACACCTACAGCGCCGGCGGCACCTCCAGCTTCAGCGGCAACAGCGCCATCGCCCCCGCGCTGCGCTCGCAATAAGGCGCCATGCGCGGCGCCGGCAGCCGGCCGTGCGGTGAGCGGGCGTCCGCTCAGGCGGCGAAGGCGGCGAAATAGCGGGCGATGATGCCCTCATAGACCCGCTTCAGCGCCGCCAGCTCGCTCACCGGCGTGGCTTCGTCCACCGCGTGCATGCTGGTGCCGACCAGGCCGAACTCCAGCACCGGGCAGTAATCCTTGATGAAGCGGGCATCGGAGGTGCCGCCGGTGGTGGAAAGCTCCGGCCGCCGGCCGGTGGTCGCCTCGATCGAATCCACCACCAGCTCGACGAAGGGGCCGGGCGCGGTGAGGAAGCTGTCGCTGGCGCGGCTTTCGAACGCCACCGACCAGCGCACCGCATTGCCCGCCGCGGCAGCGAGCCGCCGCTCGATCTCGGCGGCCAGCGTGTCGGGCATCCACAGCTCGTTGAAGCGGATGTTGAAGCGGGCCCGCGCCTCGGCGGGAATCACGTTGAAGGCGGGGTTGCCGACATCCACCGAGACGACTTCGAGATTGGACGCCTGGAAATGCGCGGTGCCGCCATCGAGCGGCACGTCGAGCAGCGGGCTGAGCAGGCGCATCAGCCCCCGCACCGGATTCTCCGCGAGGTGGGGATAGCCGACATGGCCTTGCCGGCCATGCACGGTGAGGGTGCCGGAGAGCGAGCCGCGCCGGCCGATCTTCACCATGTCGCCCAGCGCGGCGCGGCTGGAGGGCTCGCCCAGCACGCAGTGGTCGATGCGCTCGTCGCGGTCGGCCAGCCAGCGCAGCAGCTTCTCGGTGCCGTTGATGGCCGGGCCTTCTTCATCGCCGGTGATGAGAAAGGAGATGGAGCCGGGCAGGGTGTCGCCGTGCCGCGCGACATGGTCCAGCCCGGCGGCCACCATGGCCGCCACCCCGCCCTTCATGTCCACCGCGCCGCGGCCATAGAGCAGCCCGTCGCTGACCGCGCCCTCGAAGGGGGGAAAGCGCCAATGCGCGGGATCGCCGGGCGGCACCACGTCGGTGTGGCCGGCAAAGCAGAGATTCGGCGTGCGGCGGCCGAAACGGGCATAGAGGTTCTCGACGTCCGGCGTGTCGGGCGCGCAGAGCCGCACCCGATGGACCTCGAAGCCGGCAGCGCCGAGCAGCCCGCCGAGATAATCCAGCGCCCCGCCCTCTTCCGGCGTCACCGAGGGGCAGCGGATGAGGGCGCGGGCGATCTCCACCGGATCGGCGGTCGCGGCGCGAGGAGCGGATTCGACGCCAGGGAAAGGCGCTTCGGGCAAAGACGTTTCGGGCAAAGACGCTTCCGTCAGAGGCGCTTCCGGCATCGGGGCTTCAGGTCCGCGTCGCTCGGCCATGTGACGTCTCCTCTTTCCACGGGCGGGCACCCGCTTCGGCCGGGGGTACGCCCGCCGGCCGGTGCCGGGTGCGCCTCAGTCGCGCAGCAGGTCGTTGATCGAGGTCTTGGAGCGGGTCTGCGCGTCCACCCGCTTCACGATCACCGCGCAATAAAGCGAAGGGCCCGGCGTGCCGTCCGGCAGCGGCTTGCCCGGCAGCGAGCCCGGCACCACGACGGAATAGGCCGGCACCTCGCCGACGAACACCTCGCCCGTGGCGCGGTCGACGATCTTGGTGGTGGCGGAGATGAACACGCCCATGGAGAGCACCGAGCCCTTGCGCACGATGACGCCCTCCACCACCTCGGAGCGCGCGCCGATGAAGCACTCGTCCTCGATGATGACCGGCCCGGCCTGCAGCGGCTCCAGCACGCCGCCAATGCCGACGCCGCCGGAGAGATGAACGTGGCGGCCGATCTGGGCGCAGCTGCCCACCGTCGCCCAGGTGTCCACCATCGAGCCCTCGCCGACATGGGCGCCGAGATTGACGAAGGAGGGCATCAGCACGACGTTCGGCGCGATATAGGCCGAGCGGCGGACGATGGAGCCCGGCACGGCGCGGAAGCCGGCGGCGCGGAACTCGGCCCCGGTCCAGCCGTCGAACTTGGAGGGCACCTTGTCCCACCAGGTGGCGCCGCCGGGACCGCCGCCGATGGGGGCCATGTCGTTCAGCCGGAACGACAGCAGCACCGCCTTCTTGAGCCACTGGTTGACGGTCCAGCTGCCGTCCGCGCCCGGCTCGGCCACCCGCGCCGTGCCGGCGTCCAGCAGGCCGAGCGCCGCTTCCACCGCTTCGCGCACCGGGCCGCGCGTCTCGAAACTGATCTCCGCGCGCTTCTCGAACGCGTCTTCGATGATGGCCTTGAGTTCGCTCGACATGTCCTGCTCTCCGCAACGTCCGGGCGCGACTTGCGCCGCCGCGCGCGCGCTGTCAACGCCGTTCTGGCCCCCCGCGCCCGCCTCAGCGGGCGAGGCTGCCGAGGAAGGCCGTCAGGTCGTCGGTGACGAAGTCGATATGGTCGCCGTCGCGGCCCTCATGCTCCCAGGCCTCACGGTCGTCGGGGCTGACGGCGAGGCCGGGCGGCACCACCAGCACGGTGCGCATGCCGAGCTGCGCCGGCACTTCGAGATTGCGGGCGAGGTCCTCGAACATCGCGGCGCGGGCGGCATCCACCGCGAACCGGTCGAGGAAGCGGCGATAGGCCGGCTCCTGCGGCTTGGGGTGGAACTCGGCGGCGACGATGTCGTGGACATCGGCGAAATGGCCGGAGATGCCGAGCTTGTCGAGAATCTGCCCGGCATGGCGGCGCGAACCGTTGGTGTAGACCAGCTTGCGCCCCGGCAGCGCGGCCAGCGCCTCGCCCAGCGCCGGGGCCGGCTCCAGCGAGGTCAGGTCGATCTGGTGGACATGGGCGAGGAAGGCGTCGGGGTCCATGCCGTGCTCGATCATGAGCCCGCGCAGCGAGGTGCCGTATTTGCGGTAATAGCCCTTCTGCAGGGCGAAGGCCTCGTCCAGCGACAGGTTGAGGAAGCCGGCGATATAGGCCCGCATGCGGTCGTCGATCTGCCGCCAGAGGTCGAGCCCCGGCGGGTAGAGCGTATTGTCGAGGTCGAACACCCAGGTGTCGACATGGGCGAAGGCATCGGCCGGCGCGGGGGCCGGTGGGGCGGTGCTGGACATGGCACAGCTTTAGCCCAGCGCGGCGCGGTCGGGAAGGCGGCGGCCCCGCCCTCCCGCCGCAACGCGCGGCGTCAGCGCCGGATCAACGTGCCGGCGCCATGGTCGGTCAGCAGCTCCAGCAGCACGGCGTGGGGCACCTTGCCGTCGAGGATGACCACCCCCTCGACGCCCTGCTCCAGCGCGTAGATGCAGGTCTCGACCTTGGGGATCATGCCGCCGGAAATGGTGCCGTCGGCGATCAGCCGGCGAGCCTCGGCGATGCTGAGCTCCTTGATCAGGTTCTTGTCGCGGTCGAGCACGCCCGGCACGTCGGTCAGCAGCAGCAGCCGCTTGGCGCCCAGCGCGCCGGCGATGGCGCCGGCGAAGGTGTCGGCGTTGACGTTGAAGGTGCCGCCCTCGAGGCCGGTCGCCACCGGGGCCAGCACCGGGATCAGCTCGCGGCCGAGGATCTGGTCGAGCACGGTGGTGTCCACCTTCTCCGGCTCGCCGACGAAGCCGAGGTCGATGACCTGCTCGAGGTTGGAATCCGGGTCGAGGACGCTGCGCGTGACCTTGGAGGCCAGCACCATGTTGCCGTCCTTGCCCGACAGCCCCAGTGCCTTGCCGCCGGCCTCGTTGATGAAGCCGACCAGCGACTTGTTGATGGAGCCCGCCAGCACCATCTCGACGATCTCGACGGTCGCCTTGTCGGTGATGCGCAGGCCCGCGGCGAATTCCGACTTGATGCCGAGCTTGGCCAGCATGGCGCCGATCTGCGGCCCGCCGCCATGGACCACCACCGGGTTCACGCCGGCCTGCTCCAGCAGCACGATGTCCTGCGCGAAATCGCGCGCCACCTGCTCGTCGCCCATGGCGTGGCCGCCATACTTCACGACGATGATGGCGTCGTCGTAGCGCTGCATGTGCGGCAGGGCCTGCACGAGGACGCGCGCCTTGGCGTGGTCGTCGGAGAGCAGGCTGTCGGCGGTGGGGGTTTCGGTCTGGCTCATCGGCGGATCGTGTCCTCGCCCGGTCTCGGCACGCGAGCCCTATAGCCGATCTTCATGACGTTTCTCAATGGCCGCATTGCTTTGCTGCAAGAGCGTTCCGGCGCGCGAAGCGGGTGGCGCGGCTTCCGGCCGGGACCGCGCCATGCGATAAGCCCCGCCATGCGCCGCGACGATGCCCTGCCCTCTCCCGACGATCCGGCCCCCGGCCGCCGCCCGGACGATCCGGCGACTGGCGGCCGCCCCCGCGCCGGCGCCGCCCGCTTCGTCTCGGGCTCGACCCTGCGGCATGTCGCGGTGATGACCGGCACCGGTTCCATCGGGCTGGTGGCGGTGTTCGTCGTCGACCTGCTGAACCTGTTCTACATCTCGCTGCTGGGCGAGCAGGAGCTGGCGGCGGCGATCGGCTATGCCGGCACCATGATGTTCTTCATGACCTCGGTGGCGGTGGGGGTGATGATCGCCGGCTCGGCGCTGGTGGCGCGGGCGGTCGGCTCCGGCCACATGGGCGAGGCGCGCCGCATCTCCGCTTCCGCCATGGTCTATATGGTGGCGACCACCGGGGCGCTCAGCTTCGCGCTGCTGCCGTTCCAGGATGAGCTGGTGGGGCTGCTGGGCGCCACCGGCCGTACCCGGGCGATCGCCGACCAGTTCCTCTGGATCGTGGTGCCCTCCACCGCTTTGCTGGGAATCGGCATGGCCGCCTCCGGCGTGCTGCGTGCGGTGGGCGATGCCCGCCGCGCCATGTGGGTGACGCTGGGGGGCGGCATCGCCACCGCCATCCTCGATCCGCTCTTCATCCTGCTGATGGGCTGGGGCGTCGAGGGCGCGGCCTATGTCTCGGTCATCTCGCGGCTGTTCATGGCGGTGTACGGCATCCATGCCGTGGTGCGGGTCCACGGGCTGGCCGAGCCGCCGAGCGTGGCGGGCTTCCGCCGCGATGTCGGCCCGCTCTCGGCCATCGCGGTGCCGGCCATCCTCACCAACATCGCCACCCCGGTCGGCAATGGCTACATCACCTTCGCCCTGGCCGGCCATGGCGACGCGGCGGTGGCGGCCTGGGCGGTGATCGGGCGCGTCATCCCGGTGGCGTTCGGCCCGCTCTTCGCGCTCACCGGGGCGATCGGCCCGATCATCGGCCAGAATGTCGGGGCGCTGCGGTTCGAGCGGGTGCATCAGGCCATCGCCGACAGCCTGAAGCTGACGGTGGCCTATGTCCTCTTCATCTGGGCGGTGATGGCGCTGGCGCGCCACCTCATCGCCACCTCCTTCGGCCTTTCCGGCGAGGGGGCGGAGGTGGTGAGCTTCTTCTGCCTCTACGGCGCCGGCAGCTTCATCTTCATCGGCGCGCTGTTCGTCGCCAACGCCTCGTTCAACAATCTCGGCGCGCCGCTGCTCTCCACCCTGTTCAACTGGGGGCGGGCGACGCTCGGCACCATTCCCTTTGTCGCGGTGGGCGGCGATCTGTGGGGCGCGGTCGGCGTGCTCGGGGGCCAGGCGGTGGGCTCCATCGCCTTCGGCGTGGCGGCACTGTTCTTCGCCTTCCGGCAGGTGCGGCGGCTGGCCGAGCGGCAGGAATGCCCGCCGCCCGCGGCGCCCGGGCCTCGGGAGCTGCCCGCCTTCGCCCGCGCCGAGGACGCCGCGGCGCTGGAGCCGTAGCGCCGGCCGGACTGTCCGCCGCCGCGCTTCAGACCAGTCGTAGCGCGCCGAGCGCGGCACCCGCCGCCAGCACCCAGAGCGGGCTCAGCCGGGTGAAGAACAGCACCGCGGCGCTCGCGGCGGTGAGCGCGACGGTGCCCGGCCCGCGGGCGGCGCCCTGGGCCAGCACCAGGCCGCTCGCGCAGATCAGCCCGATCGTCATCGGCACGAGGGCCGCCTGCACCACGCGGCGCCAGCGCGCCGCGCGGAAGCGGTGCCACACCCCGCCCACGACATAGGCCAGCACGCAGGTGGGCACGCACATGGCGGCGGTGGCGGCGAGCGCCCCGGCAAGGCCGGCGACGTGCCAGCCGATCAGCGTCACCACCATGACGTTCGGCCCCGGCGCCGCCTGCGCGATGGCAAAGGCCTGGGAGAACTGGGCGTCGCTCATCCAGCCCGCCTGCTCCACCACCTGCCGGTGCATCTCCGGCAGCACGGCATTGGCCCCGCCCACGGCGAACAGCGAGATCAACAGGAAATGGCCGACCAGCGCGGCAATGGGGTCGGTCTTCATCACCGCGTCCTCATCTCAGCCGCCACCAGAACAGCGCCAGCGACACCGGCGCCAGCGTCAGCATGACCGGCAGCAGCGGCCAGCCGGCCACCGCGATGGCGAGGAAGGCCGCCACCGCCACCGCGATCGGCTCGGGGCGCGGCGTCTTCCACAGCGGCTCGGCCATGCGGGCGGCCATGGCGATGACGAGGCCGGCGGCGGCCGCGGCCAGCCCGACCAGCGTGTCGGCGACCGCAGCCACATCCCCATAGCGGGTGAACAGCACGCCGAGCCCGATGACGATCGCCATCGGCACGAGGGTGAGCCCCAGCACCGCGGCGAGCGCGCCGGGCGGGCCGCGGAAGCGCCCCCCGATCACCACCGAGAGATTCACGATGTTGGGCCCGGGGAGAAACTGGGCGAGGCCGACCAGCTCGGTGAACTCCTCCGGGCTCACCCAGCGGTAGCGTTCGACCACGGCGCGGCGGGTGATCGGCAGCACCCCGCCGAATGCAACCACCGCCACCGAGAGGAATCCGACGAACAGTTCCCACAGGCTGGGCCGCGGCGCGGCGGCCTGAGGCGGGCGGGAGTCGGGCGGGCGGGAGTCGGGCGGAGCGGACTCGGGCGAGGCGGCGTCAGGCGGAACGGCCCCGGGACGAGCGGCGTCTGGGCGAGCGGCATCGGCGGGCGAAGCGGACATGATGGACCCGGCATGGCATCGGCACAGCCTGATTAGATCATGCGCGGGCGGTTGAACATGGCGGGAAAGGCATGGCTGCACCCCCGCCATCGCCCGGGCAGTCTGCCGGCCGGGGCTGCGGCCGGGCCTTGCTGGGGGTCTTATGACGACATCTCGCTGTGGGGCCCTGCGGCGGCGGCGCCGGCGACCGCGCGCCCCGGAGGGATGCCGCCCGGCGGGACATGCCGAGTTCCCCTTTCGTTCCCGCTGCGCTAGACTGCCGCCATGACCGAGACCCTGCTCAGCCCGCCCGGCCCGGTGGCGCCGGTGGATGGCCGCCAGTCCGCCGCCGCGCTCGCCATCCAGCGCGGCAGCCTGCGGCTGCTCGCCGCCTCCGGCCTCGTCGGCGTGACCGAGCTGCCGCTGGCCTCCGGCCGCCGCGCCGACATCGTCGGGCTCGACCCGCGCGGCGAGGTGTGGATCCTCGAGATCAAATCCTCGCTGGCCGATTTCCGCGCCGACCGCAAATGGCCGGACTACCGGCTGCACTGCGACCGGCTGTTCTTCGCCGTGGCGCCGGACTTCCCGGTGGAGGTGCTGCCGGACGAGACCGGCATCATCCTGGCCGACGGCTTCGGCGCCGCCATCGCCCGGCCCGCCCCGCACCACCCCATGCCGTCCGCCACCCGGCGGGCGCTGACGCTGCGCCTCGCCCGCGCCGCCGCGGCGCGGATGATGGCGCTGCAGGACCCGGAAGGCTTCCGCAACCTGCTGCTCTGAGCCCTGCCGCGCCTCTGCGGCGGGGAAAACCGTTGCGCGGGCTTGAAATGGGGGGCGCTCTGCTGCCAGCGTCGCGGCATGCCGCACATCTCCGCCGCCAGCCCCGCCGAAACCGTCATCGAGGACCCCGCCGCGCCCGCCGCCGAGCCGCGCCGCCCGGCCGCGGAGGAGCGCGTGACGCCGATGATGGCGCAGTATCTCGAGATCAAGACCGCCAACCCGGACAGCCTGCTGTTCTACCGGATGGGCGATTTCTACGAGCTGTTCTTCGAGGACGCCGAGGCCGCCTCGCGCACGCTCGGCATCGTGCTGACCAAGCGCGGCAAGCACCAGGGCGAGGACATCCCGATGGCCGGGGTGCCGGTGGAGCGGGCGGAGGAATATCTCAACAAGCTCATCGCCGCCGGCCACCGCGTCGCGGTCTGCGAGCAGACCGAGGACCCGGCGGAGGCCAGGAAGCGCGGTCCGAAGAGCGTGGTGCGGCGCGACGTCACCCGGCTCGTCACCCCGGGTACCCTCACCGAGGACGCCCTGCTCGACGCCCGCCGCGAGAACGTGCTGGCGAGCCTCGCCCGGCTGCGCGGCGGCGAGGGCGCGCAGGGCGACGGCGACGGCTATGCCTATGCGCTGGCCTTCTGCGACATCTCCACCGGCAGCTTCCGCGTCGCCGAGACCGGCCCGGCCCGGCTGGCGGCCGATCTCGCCCGCATCGAGCCGGCCGAGCTGCTGGTGCCGGACGCCATCCATGACGAGCCGGCCTTTCGCGAGCTGTGGCGCAGCCTGCCGGCGGTGACGCCGCTGCCGAAGGAGAGCTTCGACGGCGCCACCGCCGAGCGGCGCATCGCCGGCTTCTTCGGCGTGGCGACGCTGGACGCGTTCGGCGCCTTCTCCCGCCCGGAGCTGACCGCCGCCGCCGCCATCGTCGCCTATGTCGAGCGCACCCAGCTCGGCAGCCGGCCGCCGCTCTCGCCGCCGGTGCGCGAGAGCGGCAGCGCCGCGATGATCATCGACCCGGCGACCCGGGCCAATCTCGAAATCCTGCGCACCACCACCGGCGAGCGCAGCGGCAGCCTGCTCGCCGCCATCGACCGCACCGTGACCTCCGCCGGCGCGCGGCTGCTGGCCCGCCGGCTCGCCGAGCCGCTGACCGACCCCGCCGCCAGGCTCGACGGCGTGGAGCATCTGGTCGAGCGCCCGGGCCTGCGCGAAGGGCTGCGGGCCCGGCTCGCCGGCGCCGCCGATCTCGCCCGCGCCCTCACCCGCATCGCGCTGCAGCGCTCCGGCCCGCGCGATCTCGCCGCCATCGGCCGCGGCCTTGCCGAAGGCGGGGTGATCGCCGCGATGATCGCCGCGGAAGGCGCCCCGGCAGAGCTGATGCAGGCGGCGCGCGATCTCGCCGCCCCGCCCCCGGCGCTGGCGGCGACGCTGCTCGCCGCGCTCGCCGACGAGCTGCCACCCTATCGCCGGGACGGCGGCTTCGTGCGCGCCGGCTTCGATGCCGATCTCGACGCCACCCGGGCGCTGCGCGACGAAAGCCGCCGCATCGTCGCCGCGCTGGAACGCCGCTATGCCGAGGAGACCGGCATCCGCGCGCTGAAGATCCGCCACAACGCGGTGCTGGGCTATTTCGTCGAGGTGAGCGCCCAGCACGCCGACCGGCTGCGCGAGCCGCCCTTCGCCGCCGTCTTCGTCCACCGCCAGACCATGGCCGGGGCGGTGCGGTTCTCCTCGGTCGAGCTCGGCGAGCTGGAGGCGAAGATCGCCAGCGCCGGGGAGCGGGCGCTGGCGCTGGAGCAGGCGGTGTTCGAGCGGCTGGCGGCCGACGTGCTGGAGAACGCCGCGATCATCCGCGCCTGCGCCGCCGCTCTGGCGGTGATCGACGTCACGGCCGGCCTCGCCCGCCTCGCGGCCGACGAAAACCACGTCCGCCCGGAGGTCGATGACGGGCTGGACTTCGCCATCGCCGGCGGCCGCCACCCGGTGGTGGAGCAGGCGCTGCGCCGCGACGGCGGCCCCTTCATCGCCAATGACTGCGACCTCTCCCCGCCCGCCCCCGCCGCGCGGGCGAAGGCCGGGCGCATCTGGCTCGTCACCGGCCCGAACATGGCGGGCAAGTCGACCTTCCTGCGGCAGAACGCGCTGATCGCCATCCTCGCCCAGGCCGGCGCCTTCGTGCCCGCCGCCGCGGCGCGGATCGGGGTGGTGGACCGGCTGTTCTCCCGCGTCGGCGCGGCGGACGATCTCGCCCGCGGGCGCTCCACCTTCATGGTCGAGATGGTCGAGACCGCCGCGATCCTCAACCAGGCCACCGAGCGCTCCCTGGTGATCCTCGACGAGATCGGCCGCGGCACCGCGACCTTCGACGGTCTCTCCATCGCCTGGGCCAGCCTTGAGCACCTGCACGAGACCAATCGCTGCCGCGGCCTGTTCGCCACCCATTTCCACGAGCTGACCGCGCTGTCCCAGCGTCTTGCCCGGCTCGTCAACGCCACGGTGAAGGTGAAGGAGTGGGAGGGCGAGGTGGTGTTCCTGCACGAGGTGGTGCCGGGCGCGGCCGACCGCTCCTACGGCATTCAGGTCGCCCGGCTCGCCGGGCTGCCGGCCGCGGTGGTGGAGCGGGCCCGCGCGGTGCTGACCGAGCTGGAATCCGCCGACCGCGCCGCCCCGGCTCAGCGCATCCTCGACGACCTGCCGCTGTTCGCCGCGCTCAACCGCCCCCAGGCACCCGCCGCCCCGGCGGCGAAGGCCGACCCGGCCGCCGAGGCGGTGAAGACCGCGCTGGCCGGGATCGACCCCGACGAGATGACCCCCCGCGAGGCGCTGGAGGCGCTATATAAGCTGAAGGGGCTGATGTTAGCAAACTAGGTTTAGTATCTGCTGATAACTGCTCGGACTTCTGGATTTAACGCCATTATCGCAGCTTTTTGGGGAGCGGCCGCCTTTAATTTATCGTATGTTTCGCTGGCAAGAACGTCGTCTTTCGTTTTTATAAAAATTTCTACGGCCTGTTGAAGATGAGATGGATCGGGATCGTCTACATTTATTGCAGTTTCAATTATTGATTTGGCTTTTTGAAGCAGATTTAAAGCTTCATAAACAAGCGATGCATTATATTGATAAGCCGTAACGTCCGGTGCGATCAAAAGGATTTCGTCGATCAGTGTCATTGCGTCTTCATATTTTTTGATTCCAAATAGAAGGCGTTGTTTTTGGTTTAATAATTCAGCTTTCTGTCGAATTGTACAGGATTTATCACTAATTGTGTTGTCGATATAAACACATACTCGCTCTATTACATCAGCCTCTCTGCCGGCAGCATGGTAAAATGTAACTATTCGCCCAATGGCGTCCAGCCTATATTCCATATCCATCCATGAGGGCATGTTTACAAATATTTCTTCAATAATCTCTACGGCGCGCCCCGAACCTGCTTGGGAACAGTACAAAAGGGCGTTGTAATATTCTTTTTCGGTAAGTAAAGTTTCTAATTTATCAAGCATAGATTCTGCTTTGTCGATGTCTCCCATCGCTATTGCAGCCAAGAAGCTTTCTCTAGGGTTGGTAAAAGAAGGACCTATTGGATCTGAAGTCCTTATTTGTCCTGATTTCTGGAAAACATTCGATCTATTGAAACGGTCCAATTTAACTTCTATTCGCTTAATGGCGTCGGCGATCGCGGATAAAGTTATTTCTTCATGTAAATATCCGCTTATTTCTTCAATCATCGCCTCCACAAAGGCGCCAATTGAAGATATAAGATCTTTAGCTCCGTCAAGTGTTTCAATATTAGAATAATGTATGGTATTTATGGCAGAAACATCGAATGGGAGTTTCTCGCCATCCCTTAATAAATGAATGTATGGTCTGCCACTCTCGTGTCGTCGACCTGCTTCATAGAATACATTTGGATTGTTTCCGGTCAAAATTATAATACACAAATGAGATTCTCTTAAGTATTTAATAACTTCCTTAGTTATTTCATGAGTTTTTGTTATTTCATCTATTCTTACAACATCGAAATCATAAGCTTGAACAGCTCGAGCTATAAGCCATAATAAATCATCTGCCTCTTTCCTAATATCTGAGCCTTTTGTGCTTATTGGAGATACAACAAAGCATACTTTTTTGCTCGACATATTATAATCCTGGAGGTTTTATATTTCAACACGTCTAAATGTATGCATTCGTGAATGTTGATCACGATGTCGTGGGTTTGAAGTTGATATTAAGAGTACTTAGATTTCTGCGCCTCATGCAATAAAAATATGGCCGGGAAAACCCCCGGCCATGAAACTATTTATGATGGTCTCAATGCCTCAGGCCTGGCTCGCCACCTTGCTCTTCAGCGCCGCCTGCGCCGCCGCCAGCCGGGCGATCGGCACACGGAAGGGCGAGCAGGAGACATAGTCCAGCCCCACCTCGTGGCAGAACGCCACCGAGGCGGGATCGCCACCATGCTCGCCGCAGATGCCGAGCTTGAGGTTGGGCCGCACCTTGCGGCCGCGCTCGGTCGCCAGCTTCACCAGCTCGCCGACGCCGTCGACGTCGATCGACACGAACGGGTCGATCTCGAAGATGCCCTTCTGCACATAGGTGCCGAGGAAGGTGCCGGCGTCGTCGCGCGAGATGCCGTAGGTGGTCTGGGTCAGGTCGTTGGTGCCGTAGGAGAAGAACTCCGCGGTCTCGGCGATCTCGTCCGCCTTCAGCGCCGCGCGCGGCAGCTCGATCATGGTGCCGACCTGATAGCTCAGCGTCGCCCCGGTCTCGGCCTCCACCTTGCGGGCGGTGGCGTCGATCGCCTCCTTCACGAGGTCGAACTCGCGCTTGCCGGTGATGAGGGGCACCATCACCTCCGGCACCACCGGCTTGCCGGTGGACTTCTCCGCCGCCACCGCGGCCTCGAAGATGGCGCGGGCCTGCATTTCCGCGATCTCCGGGAAGGCGATGGCGAGGCGGCAGCCGCGGAAGCCGAGCATCGGGTTGAACTCGTCAAACTCCTTCTTCCGCGCCGCCAGCTTCTGCGGGGTGACGCCCAGCGCCTCCGCCACCTCGGCGATCTCGGCGTCGGTGTGGGGCAGGAATTCGTGCAGCGGCGGGTCGAGCAGGCGGATGGTGACGGGCAGCCCGTCCATGATCTCGAACAGCTCGATGAAGTCCTGCCGCTGGAACGGCAGCAGCTTGGCCAGCGCGGCGCGGCGGCCGGCCTCGTCGTCGGCGAGGATCATCTCGCGCACCGACTTGATGCGACCGGCGTCGAAGAACATGTGCTCGGTGCGCGACAGGCCGATGCCCTCGGCGCCGAAGCTCTTGGCGGTGCGGGCGTCGAGCGGGGTCTCCGCATTGGCGCGCACCTTCAGCTTGCGCACCGCGTCGGCCCAGCCCATCAGCGTGCCGAACTCGCCGGAAAGCTCCGGCTGCAGGGTGGCCACCGCGCCGGCGATGACCTGGCCGGTGCCGCCGTCGAGGGTGAGGATGTCGCCCTTCTTCAGGGTCACCCCGCCGGAGGACAGCGTGCCGGCGGCATAGTCGACCCGGATGGTGCCGGCGCCGCAGACGCAGGGCTTGCCCATGCCGCGCGCCACCA
>CAZIXP010000022.1:8573-41135 GCA_964543245.1 uncultured Starkeya sp. | reverse complement strand
CGCCGTCGCGGGCGGCGCGTGAGGCGCTGCGGGCGCTGCGCCAGCACGAGCTGGCGCATTCGGACTATGTCGGCGAGGATTTCGCCAGCCTCGCCCGCCGCATGCACGAGGGCGAGGAGGAGCGGCGCTCGATCCACGGCGAGGCCAGCCCCGAGGAAATCCGCGCGCTGATCGACGACGAGATCGAGGTCCATCCTCTGCCGCATCTGCCGGACGAGCGGAACTGACACCCGGCGCGGCGGCCCCGGACGAACTCAGTTCGACGGGGCGGCGGCCGGCGACGGGGCGGGCGTTTCCGGGAAGGCCTGCATCGCCTTCTGCACCTCCGGCAGCAGCCGGCTTGCTGCGCCCTCGGCGTCGAGCGGGCCGATATATTTGTAGGCGATGCGGCCGTCCTTGCCGATGACGAAGGTTTCCGGCACGCCGTAGACGCCCCAGTCAATGGCGGTCCTGCCGGTGGCGTCCACTCCCACCGCGGCATAGGGATTGCCGAAACGGCCGAGGAAGCGGCGGGCGTTCTCGGCGTCGTCCTTGTAGTTCAGGCCGACGAGCCGGAAGTCTCCTGACAGCTTGGCCAGTTCCACCAGCACCGGGTGTTCGTCGCGGCAGGGCACGCACCATGAGGCGAACACGTTCAGCACCGTGACCCGGCCCTTCAGCTCCGCGGAGGTGAGGCCCGGCACCGGCTGGCCGCCGGCTTCCAGCCCCGCCAGCGCCGGCAGGTCGAGCGGGGGTGCTTCGCGACCGATCAGGGCCGAGGGCAGGCGCGAGGGATCGCCCGAGAACAGCCGGCCGTAGAACAGCGCGGCCAGGGCGGCGAACAGGATGAGCGGCAAGAGCACCAGCAGGCGCGGCCGACGCCGCTCTGCGGCGGCAGCCTCAGGCGGCGCTCCTGCGGGCGGCGTGCCGATGGACGGCAGGGGTGCTGGCTCGGTCATGGCCGCCCGCTCCGGCTGTCGGAGCGGCGGCGCACGCCGCGGGCCTCCATCTCGTCGAGGCTGCGCCGCAGCAGCCGCCCGTCAAGCGCGATCCACAGCACCAGCCCGAGCAGCACGGCGGCGCTGCCGGCATAGGCGGCGAGGATGAAGGAGGCGTGGTCGCCGAGCATGGGCCCTCCTCAGGCGAAGGCGGCTTCGGCCGCGGCCCGCGCCTCGAGCGCGCGCAGGCGCCGGCGCAGGATCTCGTTACGCATGGCGGCGAGATGCAGCGTGATCATAAGCAGGGTGAAGCCCACCGCGCTCAGCAGCAGCGGCCAGAGCAGGCTGGGATCGATGGTCGGCCCGCCCATGCGGAACACCGAGGCCGGCTGGTGCAGCGTGTTCCACCAGTCGACCGAGAACTTGACGATGGGCACGTTGACGAAGCCGACCAGCGTCAGCACCGCCGCGGCGCGCCCGGCCTGGCCGGCATCCTCGATCGCCGAGCGCAGCGCCAGCAGGCCGAGATAGAGCAGCAGCAGCACCAGCATGGAGGTGAGGCGGGCGTCCCACACCCAGTAGGTGCCCCACATCGGCCGGCCCCACAGCGAGCCGGTGAGCAGGCAGAGAAAGGCGAACACCGCCCCGATCGGCGCCATCGCCTTGTGCGCGACATCGGCGAGGGGGTGGCGCCAGACGAGGATGCCGAGCGCGGACACCGCCAGCGCGGTGTAGCCGGCCATGGCCAGCCACGCGAACGGGACGTGGATGTACATGATCTTCACGGTCTCGCCCTGCTGGTAGTCCGCCGGGGCGTTGAAGGCCAGCCAGAACGCCGCCAGCAGCACCGCCGCACTGAACGCGGCGAGCCACGGCAGCGCACGCTCGGCAAGACCGAGAAAGCGCGTGGGATTGGCGTAGTCCATGATCGCCATGGCGGCCCGGTCCTCCTCCGGCGCTCTCGCGACGCCGTCCGGCGGTTCTAGTCGCCGCCGGGGGACGCCGCAACACGGCTGGGTGCGGCACAACGCTGATGTGAAAGGTGGGCCGATGCGAGAGGCCGGCGGGGCGGTCCGAACGCGGCGGGCGTCGCCCGCCCTCTGCCGATACGCCGCCTGCCGCATCGTCATGGCACGGTTCCGTGATCGGCGGACCCCGGTAGGACCGATGAATGCCCGGTGAATGCCACGTTCAGCGGCGATTCCTCGGCCGTCATTAGAGTACGGCCCGATCGGACAGGCACATTCGGATCGGTTGATCGCCCTCTGTCCCGGTGGGGGAGGGCGATCCGGTCCGCGGGTGTCGCCGGCCGGTCGGGGCGTGCTCCTGCGTGCCTTCATGACGCGCGTCGCCGTTCGGGATGCGCATGACCGCGACCAGGGTGCCCCGGGATCGGGGGCCCGTCCGAGGGAGGGACAGCATGATCGACGCCGCGCCCATCTACCCCGCCACGCTCGCCTCCGCCGGGCTGCGCATCCGCCGCGCCGGGGTCGCCGACCTTCCCGACATCCGCCGCCTGCAGGCCGATGCGCTGCGCAGCGCCGCCATCCGGCTGCGTGGCGTCGAACTGGAGGAGACGCTGCCGCGGCTCGACGCGCTGGAGGAGAGCCCGGGCGGGGAGGGCGGCTTCTTCGTCGCGGAGATCGAGCGCGAGCCGGTCGCCTGCGGCGGCTGGTCGTGGCGCGCAGCGGCGGCGGCCGGCGACGGCATTGACCTTTGCCGCAGCGACCGCCCCACGGTCTGCCGGGTTCATGGCTTCTGCGTCCACCCGCTGTTCATCCGCAACGGCATCGGCGCGGCGCTGATGGCCCGGATCGACCGCGACATGCGGGCCGGCGGCGTGGCGCGGGCCCAGATGGCGGTGGCGTTCGGCGCGGTGGGTTTCTTCGTCGGGCGGGGCTGGACGAGCCATGGCGCCGTGTTCGGCATGCTCGACGGCGGCATGGTCTTTCTGGGGGTGCAGATGGAAAAGCGGCTGCCGGTGGCAAACGACCGGGCGGCATGACCGCGCCCAACGCGCGGCCTTGGCGGCCGGCGGGACGCGGCTCGTTCATCTGCTGGCGCGGCCGGCCGCGCTCACCCGCTCGAGCCGGCGGCGATGTAGTCGCAGGTTTCCCAGCGGTTGCGGCCGGATTGCTTGGCGCGATAGAGCGCCTCGTCCGCCACCATCAGCAGGGGGCCGAGTTCGGGTGGTGCCTGCCATGCGGTGGCGACGCCGATGCTGACCGTCACCTCGATGCGTCGGTCCGGCGTGATCTCCACCGGCGTCGCCGCGAAAAGCCGGCAGATGCGCTCGGCCACGGCGGCGGCTTCCGCCTCGGTGCAGGCGGACAGCAGCACGGCGAACTCCTCGCCACCCATGCGGGCATAGGTATCGCGCTCACGTACGTTCTGCTCCAGCAGGCGCGCGAAGGAGACCAAAACGCGGTCGCCGGCAGCGTGGCCATGGGCGTCGTTGATCGACTTGAAACGGTCGATGTCGAGCATGAGCATGGCGACCGGCGCGCGCTCGATGACCAGCCGGTCGAGCGCCTGGGTGGCGCGCTCGGCAAAGGCGGTGCGATTCGGCAGGCCGGTGAGCGGGTCGTGATTGGCAAGAAACCGCAGCCGCGCCATCAGCGCGACGTTGGACTGCATCGAACTCGCCACCATCAGCGGGGCGAAGGAGATGAGCGTGACGCCAAGCCGGATCGACAGCAGCGCCTGGGGGCTGTGCACGTCCATCATGACGTCCAGTCCGCCGGTGGCGATGGCGATGAGGCTCCAGGCGGTGAAGCCGAGTGTCAGCAGGCAGCTGATGAACATGGAATAGCGGATGGCGCACCAGAGCAGCGCCGGCACCGGAAAGGCGACCGCCCCCGGGCCCCCGACCATCATCGCCGCCGCCCCGCAGGCCAGCAGCGCGAGGCCCGGAAGCAGATCCCACCCGGCGATCGGTCCCGCCACCTTGCGGGGGCCCTCCTTCAGTGCAGCGCGCAGGCCGCGCGGCAGGGTGAGCATCACCGGCAGGATGACCATGTAGTTGAGCAGTTCCGTCAGGAACCAGAACAGCCAGGCTTCGCCGAACCCGCCGCCATACAGCGCGATCGAGATGACGGCGCCGGTCAGGCCAGCCGCCGAGGAGGCGGCGGCCGAGACGAGGCCGAGATTGAGCACCGACCCGGGCCGCGCGAGCCGGCGGTCCTCTTCGCTCACCATGCCGAAGGCGATGTAGCCCACCGCGACGCCGGAGAGGTTTGCGGCGCTCAGCAGCATCGTCATGTGGAAGTTGCCGCCGGTGACGAGGTCGGCCAGCACGAAGCCGAAGGCGGCGAAGACCCAGGAAAGCCGGTTGGCCAGCACCGGAAACCGCACCAGGGCGCCCAGCATCAGCGCGTTGGCCGGCCAGAACGCGGCCAGATGCCCCGCCGTGCGGGTGACGATGCCGAACATCGCCCAGAGGAAGACGGCGAGACCCAGCAGTGCCGCATAATAGAGTGTGTCGAGTTCCACCCAAGGGGGAGCAACGCGCGTGGCGGGGTCGGAGTCCCGCTCGGTAAGAAGGTGCCGGTGAGGCATGCGCGTCTCGAGGGCTCTGCGAGGGCAGGAAGATCAGCCTGGGTCACAGCCCATGGGCTGGCACATGAGAAAACCGGAACGGCAAAAATTTGCAACAAAAATAGAAATAATGCGTACGCATATTATGCACGGCGGCCCATTCACGCCCGCCAATGACCTTGGGTCATGGCAATAGGGCAGGCAAGCGGGCAGGCAACAGGGTATGCACGCGGGCAGGCATGCTCAGGTGGACGAGCCTATGCGCAGAAGGCCCGGCGCGCCGCGCATCGGCACGCCGGGCCTTCCGGTCTGTCGCGGGGGTCGAGGGTCGTGCCTACCAGGATTTCAGGGCGCGCAGGGTCGGTGTCTTCTTGTCGAGATGCGCGCTCATGCGGCCGAGCAGACGATCAAGCAGGTCGATCGCCTCCACCACCGCCGGCCCCTTGTTGAGCATCACGCATTCGGCGCGGGCGGCCATGGCGGCGTCGGTCATCTCGCCGCGCGAGGGGGTGCCGTCGCGCACGAGATCTTCCAGCACCTGCGTCGCCCAGATCGCCGGCACGGCGCCGGCTTCGCAGATCCACAGCAACTCCTCCTGCATCTCGGCCATCCGCTCGAAGCCGATCTCGGCGGCAAGGTCGCCGCGCGCGATCATGACGCTGAAGGGGCCGCGGCGGGAGGCGCGGGCGATGAGGTCGGGCAGGTTGGCGAGCGCCTCGGGTCGCTCCACCTTCGCCATCAGCCCCAGCGGGCGTCCGGTGCCGAGCCGGTCGATGGCGGCGTCGAGCAGGTCGATGTCCTCGGGTCGGCTGACGAAGGAATAGCCGAGCAGGTCCGCGCATTCGAGCACGGTGGCGAGGTCGTCGGTGTCCTTCGCCGTCAGCGGCGAGAGGCCGAGCACGGTGTCGGGCAGGTTGATGCCCTTCTCCGGCTTCAGCTTGGTGCCGTCGGCGCGGGCATGGCGGATGCGGATGATGGCCTCGTCGCCGGAGGCGCTCTCGACCACGCCTTCCACCTTGCCGTCGTCGTAGCGCACACGGTCGCCTACCGTCAGGCGGGTGACGATCTCGGGGAGCGAGACCGCGGCGGAGAAGGCGGCGGCCTCGTCCACGCGCGGCGCGCCGTGGGCGACGAGGCGCAGCGCGTCACCGGTCCGCAGCCGTCCGTCGGGCTTGCCCTTCTTCATCGGCAGCACATCACCGGTGCGGATCTTGGGCCCGGCAATATCCATCAGGACGGTGATGCGGCGGCCGAGCGCCTCGCCGGCGGCGCGGACATGGCCGGCCATGGCGCGCCAGGCGGCGGCATCGTCGTGAGCGCAGTTGATGCGGGCGACGTCCATGCCGTGCCGCGCCAGGGAGAGCACATAGGCCGGGTCGCCGGCCGCCTCGCTCGGCAGGGTCACCATGATGCGGGTGTAGCGGCCCGCCGGCTCGGCGCCGAAAATGGCTTCGCTCGCGGCGTCGAGCCGGCTCTCACCGGCGAAGAAGGCGGCGGCGTCGGGAGCGGCCACGGAAGAAGGGTGGCCCTCCAGCGCGCTCACGGCCGCGATCACCGCGTCGAGCGTCGGCAGCACCCGGCTTTCGAGCCGGCCGAGCGAGGAAAGGCCGCGCCGCATCAGCTGGCGCTGCAGCGCGCGCAGGTCGTGATGGCGCAGCGCGAGATAATGGGCGAGATTGGCGAGCGCCGCGTCCTCGCGCCCCGCGAGCGCGGCAAAGCGCGCCGCCAGTGGCGCCGCCTCGTCCAGCACCGCCTGGCGGAGCGCCTCCAGCGCCTCGCGCAGCGGGGTGTCGCCAACCGTGTCTTCGAATGCCGCCGGTACGCTGTCCTGGACGTTCATCATCGCCTCCACACCATGCGGCGCGAAGCTAGGGGCGCCCTATTACGGTGCCGTGACCTGCATCAAGCCGGCCGGCGGGCGCGCTGGCGGGGCATGGCGGGCGGGCGGAAGGCCCGCCAATCTTGACTTCCCGGGGCGCCGCGCGTATCTCCCGCCCATCCTCGCACACTCCGCGAGCCGTCCCGCCGCCCGGTCCCAGAGGCCGGAGGTCCACGCCCGACAGCGCTGAGCGCCCTCGGGCGCGTTCGGCATTGCGCAGACCGCAGGAACCGATGGAGCGAGCGAACGCATGTTCGATTCACTGAGCGACCGCCTTGGCGGGATACTCGACCGGCTGAAGCGGCGCGGCGCCCTGACCGAGGGCGACGTGAACGAGGCCATGCGCGAGGTGCGCCGGGCCCTGATCGAGGCCGACGTCGCGCTGGACGTGGTGCGCTCCTTCACCGACCGCGTGCGCGGCCGGGCGATCGGCGTCGAGGTGGTGAAGTCGATCACCCCGGGCCAGATGGTGGTCAAGATCGTCCATGACGAACTGGTCGCCATGCTCGGCTCCGACGCCAAGCCGATCGACCTCGACGCCGCCCCGCCGGTCGCGGTGCTGATGGTCGGCCTGCAGGGCTCGGGCAAGACCACCTCCACCGCCAAGATCGCCAAGCGCCTCACCGAGCGGAGCAACCGCAAGGTGCTGATGGCCTCGCTCGACACCCGCCGCCCCGCGGCGATGGAACAGCTCGCCACGCTCGGCAAGCAGGTCGAGGTGCAGACCCTGCCGATCATCGCCGGCCAGAGCGCGGTGCAGATCGCCCGCCGCGCCATGGATGCCGCCCGGCTCGGCGGCTTCGACGTCGTGATGCTCGACACCGCCGGCCGCGTCACCCTCGACGAGGCGCTGATGGCCGAGGTCGCCGAGGTCAAGCAGGTGACACGTCCGCACGAGGTGATCCTCGTCGCCGACAGCCTCACCGGCCAGGACGCGGTGATCACCGCCAAGGCCTTCGACGAGCGGGTCGGGCTGACCGGCATCGTGCTGACCCGCGCCGACGGCGATGGCCGCGGCGGCGCCGCGCTTTCTATGCGCGCGGTCACCGGCAAGCCGATCAAGCTGCTCGGCACCGGCGAGAAGATGGACGCGCTGGAGGATTTCGATCCCCGCCGCGTGGCCGGCCGCATCCTCGGCATGGGCGACGTCGTCTCGCTGGTCGAGAAGGCGGTCGAGAACATCGACACCGAAAAGGCGATGGCCGCCGCCGAGCGGATGCGCAAGGGCACCTTCGACCTCGAAGACCTGCGCATGCAGCTCGATCAGATGGAGAAGCTCGGCGGGCTCGGCGGGCTGATGGGCATGCTGCCCGGTGTCGGCAAGATGAAGAACCAGATGGCCGCCGCCGGCCTCGACGACAAGCTCGTCAAGCGGCAGAAGGCCATCATCGATTCGATGACCCGCAAGGAGCGGCGCAACCCGAAGCTGCTCGACGCCTCCCGCCGCAAGCGCATCGCCGCCGGCTCCGGCACCAAGGTCGAGGACATCAACCGGCTGATGAAGCTGCACCGCCAGATGGCGGACATGATGAAGATGATGGGCGGCGCCGCCGGCAAGCGCGGGCCGATGGCCGGCCTCGCCTCCATGTTCGGCCTCGGCGGCGGGGGCGGCATGCCCAGCCCCGAGCAGCTCAAGCAGATGGCCGAGAAGATGCCGGGCGGCCTTCCTGGCGGCATGCCCGGCGGCGGGCTGCCCCCGAAATTCCCCGGGAACCTGCCGGGCCTTCCCGGCCTCGGCAAGCCGGGGGGCCTTCCGGGCCTGCCGGGCTTCGGCAAAGGGCCGGAGAAGAAGAAGTGACGACCGCCGGTCGTCATCCCGGACGGCGCCACGGTGCCGTCCGGGATGACGGCGGGTACCAGCAAGCCGACTGACAGACTGTACTGAAAGGAAAGACCATGTCCCTCAAGATCCGCCTCGCCCGTGGCGGCGCCAAGAAGCGCCCCTATTACCGCATCGTCGTCGCCGATTCGCGCTCGCCGCGCGATGGCCGCTTCATCGACAAGATCGGCACCTTCGATCCGCTGAAGCCGAAGGACGCTGCCGACCGCTTCACGCTCGATGCTGAGAAGGCCAAGGCCTGGCTCGAAAAGGGCGCCCAGCCGACCGACCGCGTCGCCCGCTTCCTCGACAGCCTCGACCTGGTGAAGCGCCCGGCCCGCAACAACCCGGAAAAGGCCGTGCCCGGCAAGAAGGCGCAGGAGCGCGCCGCTGCCGCCGCGAAGGCCGCCGAGGCCGCCGCTGCCGCCTCGGCGGAGTGAGGATGGCGCCGGGCGCCCGCGCCCGGCTGCCGGAACCTCGGCACAAGGCTCGGGCGCCCCTGCGGGCGCCCTGCCGCGTCTCCCGCGTCCGAGCCGCTTGTGACGCGCGCCCGAGAGGTCGAACGCCATGCCTGCCGACCGTATCCTGCTCGCCCGCATCGGCGCTCCTCACGGCGTGAGGGGCGAGGTGCGGCTGTTCGTGTTCGCGCAGGATCCTGCGAGCCTGCTCGACTACCCCTTCCTCACCGATGAGACCGGCAACCGTCGGCTGCGCCTTGTCGCGCTGCGGCCGGCCAAGGACCATTTCGTCGCCCGGCTGGACGGCGTCGCCACCCGCGAGGCGGCCGAGGCGCTGACCAATCTCGGCCTGCATGTCAGCCGCGACGCGCTGCCGCCGCCCGAGGACGAGGACGATTTCTACCACGCCGACCTGATCGGCCTCGCGGCTGCGACGCCCGAGGGCGCGCCCTTCGGCACGGTGCTGGCGGTGCATGATTTCGGCGCTGGCGACATTCTTGAGATCGCCCCCGAGGGCGGCGGCAAGACCGTGCTGGTGCCCTTCACCCGTGCCGCGGTGCCGGTGGTGGACCTTGCCGGCGGCCGCGTCCTGGTCGACGCCACCGGCTGGGTCGACGACGACGCGGCGGCGGATGCCGATCCCGCCGGGGAGGCCGATCCGGACCCCGGCACCGACGCCGGCAGGACCTGAGCCGCCATGTGGCGCGCCAGCGTCGTCACGCTGTTCCCCGAGATGTTTCCCGGGCCGCTCGGCCTCTCGCTGGCGGGCCGGGCGCTCGGCGCCGGCACCTGGGGGCTGGAGACGGTGGACCCGCGCCACCACGCCACCGACCGTCACCGCTCCGTCGACGACACCCCGGCCGGCGGCGGGCCGGGCATGGTCATGCGCGTCGACGTGCTGGCGCGCGCGGTCGACGCCGCCGCCCCGCCGGGCGATGGCCGTCCGCGCCTCGTCATGACGCCACGGGGCCGCCCGCTGACCCAGCCCCGTATCCGCGATCTGGCGGCGGGGGAGGGGGTTGTCGTGGTCTGCGGCCGCTTCGAGGGCATAGACGAGCGGCTGATGGCGGCCCGCGGGCTGGAAGAGGTCAGCGTCGCCGATGTCGTGCTCTCCGGTGGCGAGATCGGCGCGCTGCTGCTGCTGGACGCCTGCGTAAGGCTGCTGCCCGGCGTGATGGGCCATCCCGATTCGGGCACGGAGGAGAGTTTCTCCGCCGGGCTGCTGGAATACCCGCAATACACCCGGCCGGCGCTGTTCGAGGGGGCGGGCATACCCGAGGTGCTGACCTCCGGCGATCACGCCAAGGTGGCGCAGTGGCGCCGGGCCCAGGCCGAGGCAGCGACGCGCGAGCGGCGGCCGGACCTGTGGGCCGCCCATTGCGCCGCGCATGACGGTTCCGCGACTGAAAAGGCATGACAAGGCCCGGCGCTTCGCGTATAGGGCGCGCCATCACTGTTCCAACTGACAACAGCAAGATGCGGACGCCGGCTTGCCGTGACGTTCGCCTGAGGTGATCCTATGGTCGATATCATTCAGCAGCTCGACAACGAGCAGATCGAGAAGCTCGCGGCGGTCAAGACGCTGCCCGACTTCCAGCCCGGCGACACGGTGATCGTGAACGTCAAGGTGAAGGAAGGCGAGCGCACCCGCGTGCAGGCCTATGAAGGCGTGGTGATCGCCCGCTCCGGCGGCGGCATCAACGAGAACTTCACCGTCCGCAAGATTTCGTATGGCGAGGGCGTCGAGCGCGTGTTCCCGCTCTACTCCCCCAACATCGACAGCCTGAAGGTCGTGCGCCGCGGCAAGGTCCGCCGCGCGAAGCTGTATTACCTGCGCGACCGTCGCGGCAAGTCCGCCCGCATCGCCGAGCGCCAGGAGAAGCCGGGCGAGCGCGCCGCGAAGAAGGCCGCCAGCACCGCGGCCGAGTGAGACGCTGCCGGGCGCGGCCCGGCACACAGACTGCGCTATCCGACGGCCGGGACCAGTTCCCGGCCGTTTGCGTTCGAGCGGCGATCCGTGGGGATGGCGGGTCGCCGTCAGCAGTCCTTGATATGGCGGACGCGGGTGCGGGTCTGCTGCTCGACGATGAGCGTGCCGTCGCCCAGGAAGGCGGCCTGCATCACCGTGGCGAAATCGGGCTGGCGCAGCGGGCAGGTGATGAGCTTGGGCTCCTCCGCCCGCGCCGTGGCGACGGAGAGGTCGGTGCGGTTGCGACCTTCGTACAGGAACAAGGTCGCCATGGTCGCGATCACAAGGCCGATATCGCTGACCCGCATGGCCATCTCCGGTCGCCGTTCCCCTACGTCGAATGACGTAGCGAAAACTGTAGCGCAGCCAGATCGGGGCGGCCATCTCTTCTTTACCCTAAGTCACGTGCGACAAAAGGGAAGAGCTGTTCGGCTGGAATACTTTATGCCGACGGGCCACGCTTGAAACGAGACGCCCGCCACCCGATCTGACGGCGGTGCAGGAGGGCGGGGCGATTGTCTTGGCGCCGCCTCCTTGGTAGAAACGTTCCATGATGACGATCAGGTCCATTGGCGGCGACATGAAACGGGCGAGCGCGTGCGCGCGCCGCGAGATGCGCCGTCGCCTGCCGACCACGATCGGGTTCGCCGCCGTGCCGGACCACATCCGACTGCCTGCGCGATTCTTCGGTCGCTTCACCGCCTGTGCGGTGGCGGGGCTTCGCTGAGCGCATCCCGGAGGTCCGCCTCCCGGCTGCGCCTGCCCGCGGTACCCTTGTGGCCCGCCCGCGCCCGTTTTTCCATTTTCCTGCGATGAGACGCCCGAAATGAGCCCGTCCGCTCCGCGTACCCTGTACGACAAGATTTTCGACGACCATGTCGTCGACCGCCAGCCCGATGGCACCTGCCTGCTCTATATCGACCGCCATCTGGTCCATGAGGTGACCAGCCCGCAGGCCTTCGAGGGCCTGCGCGTCGCCGGCCGCAAGGTGCATGCGCCGCAGAAGACGCTGGCGGTGGTGGATCATAACGTCCCGACCTCCGACCGCCGCTTCGGCATCGACGACCCCGAAAGCCGCACCCAGGTCGAGACCCTGGCCGAGAATGCCCGCGACTTCGGCATCGAGTATTTCAATGAACTCGACCGCCGCCAGGGCATCGTCCACGTCATCGGGCCGGAGCAGGGCTTCACCCTGCCGGGCACCACCATCGTCTGCGGCGACAGCCACACCTCGACCCACGGCGCCTTCGGCGCGCTGGCCCACGGCATTGGCACCTCGGAGGTCGAGCACGTGCTCGCCACCCAGACGCTGATCCAGCGCAAGGCCAAGAACATGCGCGTCATCGTCGACGGCACGCTGCCCGAGGGCGTGACCGCCAAGGACGTGACGCTGGCGATCATCGGCACCACCGGCACCGCCGGCGGCACCGGCTATGTCATCGAATATGCCGGCGAGGTGTTCCGCTCGCTGTCGATGGAAGGCCGCATGACGGTCTGCAACATGTCGATCGAGGGCGGGGCCCGCGCCGGCATGGTCGCACCCGACGAGAAGACCTTCGCCTATGTGAAGGATCGCCCCCGCGCACCCAAGGGCGCGGCGTGGGATGCGGCCCTGCGCTACTGGGAAACGCTGCACACTGACGATGACGCCTTCTTCGACCATATCGTGCGGCTCGACGGCAGCGCGCTGCCGCCCATCGTGAGCTGGGGCACCAGCCCTGAAGACGTGATCTCGGTCGAAGGCGCGGTGCCGGACCCTGAACTCATCGAGGACGAGGGCAAGCGCGAGGCCAAGCGCCGCGCCTTGGCCTATATGGGCCTCAAGGCCGGCACCAAGATCACCGATATCGCCATCGACAAGGTGTTCATCGGTTCCTGCACCAATGCGCGCATCGAGGACCTGCGCGCCGCCGCCGCCATCGTGCGCGGGCAGAAGGTGCGCGAGGGCGTCTCCGGCATGGTGGTGCCGGGCTCGGGGCTGGTGAAGGCTCAGGCGGAGGCCGAGGGGCTGGACGCGATCTTCCGCGCCGCGGGATTCGACTGGCGCGAGCCGGGTTGCTCCATGTGCCTCGCCATGAACGCCGACAAGCTCGGCCCGGAGGAGCGCTGCGCCTCGACCTCGAATCGCAATTTCGAGGGCCGTCAGGGCTACAAGGGACGTACCCATCTGGTGTCGCCGGCCATGGCGGCGGCGGCGGCGATCACCGGTCGCTTCGTCGACGTGCGGCAGTGGCCGAAGGCGGCCTGAACAGCCGAGCCCGGCCTCGCGGCCGGGCTCGTTTGCTTTTCAGGGCTCACCAGCAGCGCCAGCGCTGGACATAGACCTGCTGGCCATAGCGCCAGCGCGGCTCCGCCACATAGCCGCAATTGCCGTTATCGGCGTAAGGCGCCGCGGTGATGGCGCCGAGGGCGAGGCCGGTGACGAAGCCGGCTCCGGCGCCCGCGCCGTTCCAGCCATTGCCGTAATAGCCGCCGCCGTAATAGCGGGGGCCGTAGCCGGGACCGCGGCCATAATAGCGCGGCCCGCCGCCGTAATAGCCGCCGCGACCCCAGCGCGGGCCGCCGTTCCAGCCGGGTCCGCGGTTCCAGCCCGGGCCGCGCCCGTTCCAGCCGGGACCGCCGCGGTGCCAGCCGGGGCCGCCGCCGTTCCAGCCGGGGCCGCCATTGTCGCGCACCTGCAGGGCCAGCGGCGGGGCCTGGTCGATGGCGGTGCCGATCGCCTCAGCCTGCAGCGGAGCGGCGTTGGCGGGAGCGAGACTGAAGAGGGCCAGCGCCATGGCGACTGAGGCGCCGATCTTGAGGATGGAAGTCATGCCGAGCACTCCTCGAACGGTGTGGTCCTCCGGGGCCGCCCGCGCAGCGCGGATGGTGGGAGGAGATGCGGTCGCCTCGGCCGTGGTGCCGCATCGTCTGCTGATCCCGGCAACGCCGGGGGCAGGGAATGCGTTCCGGTCTGCCTGCCAAGGCCCCGGTTTCCTAACGGGGACGGTGGCGGGGCGGACCGGGCGGGCGACGTCACGACCGAGCCCGACGCCAGTGAAGGCCCGCCGGCATGAACGGCGCTTGAGAGGGTGGTTCAGTCGGCATTCAACATGCGGGCGGCGGTGCGGCGGTGCCGTCTCGCCGCCGCAATGGCGCGGCAAGGCGGGTGGGTCGTCCGGAGTGCCGTGCCGGCCGGGTGGGGCGTCATGAGCCCGCCATCACTGGATTCGCCTCCGCCGGACGACTGGACCGAGCTTTGGGGCCGCCGGATCGGGCGCGGTCTCGCCGTGCTGGCCTGCCTTGTTCTCGCCTATCATTTTATCGCCACCTATCTCCGATGAGGCGCCGATGACCGACGAGATTGCCGCCCTGCGCCGGCTGAAGGCGCCGACCCTCGCCGAACTCGAGGTGATGGCGGAGGCCGCCTTCGCCCGGCTTCCCCGCCGTTTCCGCGACATGTGCGGGAACATGGTGATCCGTGTCGAGGACTTCCCGACCGACGAGGTGCTGGAGGAACTGGAGGCGGAGAGCGAATTCGACCTGCTGGGCCTGTTCCAGGGGGTCGGGCTGGCGCAGGGCGGCGAGAGCGTGCCTTTCGCCATGCCCAACATGATCCACCTCTACCGCCGCCCGATCCTGGATTACTGGGCCGAGCACGACGAGACCCTCGGCCGGATCGTGAGCCATGTGCTCATCCACGAGATTGGCCACCATTTCGGCCTCTCCGACGACGACATGGAGCGGGTCGAGCGTGAGGCGGGCTAAGCGCCCGCGCTTTTGCATCGAGCCGCAGGACCGACTAGAAACGCCACAAAGGGCGGCCGCGCCGCCGCCCGAGCCGGGAAACCCAGACGATGGACAAGTTCACCACCCTCACGAGCGTCGCGGCGCCGCTGCCGCTGGTCAATGTCGACACCGACATGATCATCCCCAAGCAGTACCTGAAGACGATCAAGCGCACCGGTCTCGGCAAGGGTCTGTTCTCCGAGCTGCGTTACCGCGACGACGGCTCCGACAATCCCGACTTCGTGCTGAACAAGCCGAGCTACAAGGGGGCATCGATCCTGATCGCCGGCGACAATTTCGGCTGCGGCTCCTCGCGCGAGCATGCCCCCTGGGCGCTGCTCGACTTCGGCATCCGCTGTGTGATCTCGACGTCCTTCGCGGACATTTTCTACAACAACTGCTTCAAGAACGGCATCCTGCCCATCAAGGTGACGCCCGAGCAGCTCAAGGCGCTGTTTGACGACGCCTCGCGCGGCGCCAATGCCCGCGTGACCGTCGATCTGGAAAGCCAGACCATCACCGGCCCGGATGGCGGCAGCATCGGCTTCGAGATCGATGCCCATCGCAAGCACTGCCTGCTGAACGGGCTGGACGACATCGGCCTCACCAAGGTGAAGGAAGACAAGATCACCGCCTTCGAGGGCCGGCTCGAGGCCGAGCGGCCGTGGGCGTGAGCGGCACGGGCGCGAGCGGGACGGCCGTGAGCGGGACGCGCGGGGCGGCACGGCCATGAGCGAGCGCCGCCTCATCTCCTCCGGCTCGGCTTTCGAGAAGGTCGCCGGCTATTCCCGCGCCGTGGTGGATGGCGACTTCATCTTCGTCTCCGGCACCACCGGCTACGATTATGACGCCATGGTGCTGCCGGAGGATCTGGTCGAGCAGACGCATGGCTGCTTCCGCAACATGGCGGCTGCGCTCGCCGAGGCCGGCGCCAACCTCGATGATGTGGTGCGCGTGCGCTACATCGTGACCCGCGCCGACTATGCCGAGACCGTGTTCCCCATCTTCGGCCAGTATTTCATGACCGCGCGCCCGGCGGCGACGCTGATCGTCGCCGGCCTGCTGCAACCGGAAATGAAGATCGAGATCGAGGTGACCGCCCGCCGCCGGGTTTGACCTTTTTGTGGCTTTACACCCGGGCGGTTCGGGAGTGGAATCGTTCGAAACAAAATAACGATCGTTTCGGGAGACGCCCCCATGTGCCACATCTTCGCGGGCCAAGCGCCCGAGACCTATGACAGCCAGACCCGCTCGGTGCGGATCGGCGGCCATTCCACCTCGATCCGGCTGGAAGCGGCGTTCTGGACGATTCTCGAGGAAGTCGCCGCCCATCAGGGCATGAGTCTGGGCAAGTTCGTCACGACGCTGCATGACGAGGTGCTGAACCTCCATGGCGAGGTGAAGAACTTCGCCTCGCTGCTGCGCTGCTCCTGCCTGATCTATCTCGGCGAGGTGCGCGGCAGCACGAAGATGCCGACCCCGCGCGAGACGGCCCGGCGCATCTGCGACACCCGCATGGTGCATCTGACGGCGGCGGAATAGGCGGCCGGCGGCGGGCATCATGTGCTAGCCGTCTACCACCACGCCGCCGCGCATCGGCCTAGCATTCCCTTCGTGACCAGGTGTTCGCTGAAGGGAGATGCCGATTGGCCAAGGCCATACATATGATGATCCGCGTGCTCGACGAGGCGCGGTCGGTTGCGTTTTATGAGAAGGCGTTCGGCCTCGCCATAGCCGACCGCTTCGCCTTTGACGGCTTCACGCTGGTCTATCTGCGCAACGCGGATGCCGATTTCGAGATCGAGCTGACGATCAATCACGACCGCACCGAGCCCTACCAGCTCGGCGACGGCTACGGCCATGTCGCCTTTGCGGTCGACGATCTCGATGCCGAGCATGCCCGCTTCACCGCGCTCGAACTGTCCCCCAACCCGGTGAAGGAGTTCTTCCGCGAGGGCGCACTGCTCGCCCGGTTTTTCTTCGTTGCCGATCCCGACGGCTACAAGATCGAGGTTCTTCAGAAGCACGGCCGCTACAGATAGCGGATTGACGGCGCTGTAACCGGCAAAGCCGGCAGCGAATACATAAGAATACTACAAGGAGGAAGCCCATGACCACCCTGATCGACAAGCGCGGGCCGTCCCGGCGCGCGCTTCTTGCCGGCATCGGTGCCGCCGGTGCCCTGCTCGTCGCCGGCCCCGCCGTAATGAACCCGCGCGAGGCGTGGGGGCTTGAGGTCACGAACCTGAAGCCGGAGACGATGCGCACGCTGATCATCATGGCGCGCGACATCTATCCCCACGACCGCATCCCCGACCGCAACTACGCCGTAGCCATGAAGGTCTACGAGACCGGCGCCAGCGACCCCGCCCTGAAGGCGCTGGTCGAGAACGGCGTTGCCACCCTCGACACCCTCGCCCAGGCGAAGCATGGCGTGCCCTATGCCGATGTCGGCTGGGAGGAGCAGCGCGTCGCCATCCTGCAGCAGATCGAGGGCGGCCCGTTCTTCGAGAAGGTGCGGGGCGGCCTCGTCGTCGGCCTCTACAACCAGGAGGAGGTGTGGCCGATCTTCGGCTATGAGGGCTCCTCGGCCGACAAGGGCGGTTATATCGACCGCGGCTTCAGCGATATTTCCTGGCTGTGAGGGGAGGCGGAAATGGCAGCTCCTTTCGATCTCAACGACGATTCGCTGGTGGTGATCGTCGGCTCGGGCGCCGGCGGCGGCACGCTCGGCACCGAACTCGCGCTGAAGGGCATCAAGGTCGTCATCCTTGAGGCCGGCAAGCGCCACAACATGGAAGACTTCGTCAACAACGAGTGGGAAAGCTTTGCCCAGCTCGCCTGGACCGACATGCGCACCACCTCGGGCTCGTGGCGGGTGCACAAGAACTTCCCGAACCTGCCGGCCTGGATCGTGAAGTCGGTCGGTGGCTCCTCCGTCCACTGGGCGGGCGCCTCGCTGCGCTTCCAGGAGCACGAGTTCAAGACCCGCAGCGTCTATGGCGACATCGACGGCGCCAACCTGCTGGACTGGCCGATCACCCTGGCCGAGCTGGAGCCGTGGTACGCGAAGGCCGAGGACCGCATGGGCGTGACCCGCACCAACGGCATCCCCGGCCTGCCCGGCAACAACAACTTCAAGGTGTTCGAGGCCGGGGCCAAGAAGATCGGCTACAATGAAGTCTCCACCGGGCGCATGGCGATCAACAGCCAACCCCGGCACGACCGCGGCTCCTGCCAGCAGATCGGCTTCTGCTTCCAGGGCTGCAAGTCCGGCGCCAAATGGTCCACCCTGATCGCCGAGATCCCGGTGGGCGAGGCGACCGGCAATCTCGAAGTGCGCCCGGAATGCATGGTGCTGAAGATCGAGCACGACGCCTCCGGCAAGGCCACCGGCGTCGTCTATGTCGATGCTGAGGGCAAGACGCAGCGCCAGAAGGCGCGCATCGTCGCGGTGGCGGGCAATTCCATCGAGAGCCCGCGGCTGCTGCTCAATTCCGCCAGCAACATGTTCCCGGACGGCCTCGCCAATTCCTCAGGCCAAGTCGGGCGCAACTACATGCGGCACATGACCGGCTCGGTCTACGGCATCTTCGATAAGCCGGTCCACATGTATCGCGGCACCACCATGGCCGGCGTGGTGCGGGACGAGGCGAGGTTCGACAGCTCCCGCGGCTTCGTCGGCGGCTATGAGATGGAGACGCTCTCGCTCGGCGTGCCCTTCATGGCGGCGTTCCTCAACCCCGGCGGCTGGGGCCGCTCCTTCACCTCCGCCATGGACGGCTATGTCAACATGGCCGGCATGTGGCTGGTGGGCGAGGACATGCCCCAGGAGACCAACCGTGTCACCCTCAACACCGAGGTGAAGGACAAGAACGGCATGCCGGTGGCCAATGTGCATTTCGACGACCACCCCAACGACGTCGCGATGCGCAACCACGCCTACCGTCAGGGCATGGCGATGTACGATCTGGTCGGCGCCACCCGCACCATGCCGACCCCGCCTTATCCCTCGACCCACAATCTCGGCACCAACCGGATGAGCGAGAAGCCGCGGGACGGCGTGGTGAACAAGCACGGCCAGACCCACGACATCCCGAACCTGTTCGTCTCCGACGGCAGCCAGTTCACCACCGGCGGCGCGGAGAATCCGACGCTGACCATCGTGGCGCTGGCGCTGCGGCAGGCGGACTTCATCGCCGGTGAGATGTCGAAGAAGACGATCTGACCAAGCCGGGGGCTCCCCAACCGTTCCTTCATGCCGCCGGCCGCGAGGCCGGCGGCTTTCTTTTAGCGGCATCAGCTTGCCAGCCGCCGCGCCAGCGACTAGCACTCCCGCGCCTGAATTTTCTGCCCAACACAGCCTGCTCACAGGCGCACAGCGAGGGAACGGACATGGCCACCCACAAGCTCCTGCTTCTCCCCGGCGACGGCATCGGCACCGAGGTCATGGCCGAGGTGAAGCGCATTCTGGCGTGGCTGGAAAAGGCCGGCGTGGCCTCCTTCGCGGTGGAGGAGGACCTGGTCGGCGGCGCGGCTTATGATTCCTGCGGGCTGGCGATCTCCGAAGAGGCGATGAAGCGCGCCTTCGCCGCCGACGCCATCCTGCTCGGCGCGGTCGGTGGCCCGAAATGGGCGAACGTGCCCTATGAATCGCGCCCGGAGGCCGGGCTGCTGCGGCTGCGCAAGGACCTCGAACTGTTCGCCAATCTCCGCCCCGCGTTGTGCTACCCCGCGCTGGCCGGCGCCTCCAGCCTCAAGCCGGAGCTGGTCGAGGGGCTGGACATGCTCATCGTGCGCGAGCTGACCGGCGGCGTCTATTTCGGCGAGCCCAAGCTCATCCAGGATCTCGCCGACGGCCAGAAGCGCGGCATCGACACCCAGGTGTATGAATCCTACGAGATCGAGCGCATCGCCCGCGTCGCGTTCGAGCTGGCCCGCACCCGCCGCAACAAGGTGGTGTCGGCCGAAAAGCACAATGTGATGAAGACCGGCGTGCTGTGGAAGCAGGTCGTGAGCGAGGTTCACGGCGCCGACTACACCGACGTCGTGCTGGAGCACCAGCTCGCCGATTCCTGCGCCATGCAGCTCGTGCGCGCGCCCAAGCAGTTCGACGTCATCGTCACCGACAATCTGTTCGGCGACATCCTGTCCGATGTGGCGGCGATGCTCACCGGCTCGCTCGGCATGCTGCCCTCCGCCTCGCTGGGCGCCGTGGAGGAGATTTCCGGTCGCCGCCGTGCGCTCTACGAGCCGGTCCACGGCGCGGCCCCCGACATCGCCGGCAAGGGCGTTGCCAACCCGATCGCGATGATCGGCTCGCTCGCCATGGCGCTGCGCTACTCCTTCGGTCTTGCCGAGGCGGCGGACCGGATCGAGGCGGCCATCGCCGGCACGCTCGCGGCGGGCTTCCGCACCGGCGACATCGCGGGTCCGGGCACCACCGTGGTGGGCACGGCCGGAATGGGCGATGCGGTCATCGCGCAGCTCGAAAAGGCCGCCTGAGCGCGCCGCTGCCCTCGGCGACCAGCAGAAAGGCCGGCCCCGGGCCGGCCTTTTTGATTCTCATCGCGGATGCGCGCTGGCGCTTCCTTCGCACGGGCGAACTCCTCGAAACAGCAAAACGCCGCGCCGGCAGGGCCGGGCGCGGCGTCTCGGAATTGGGTCTGAGGCGAAGGGGCTCAGCGGCTCGGCAGGTAATATTTGTCGGGCAGCGGGTAGCGGATGCCGGTGATGGTGCTGTCGTCGCCATATTGCGGGTAGCGCGACACGGTGGCGTCGACATAGTTGAGGTCGCGGGAGGTGCCCGGCTTCACCATGGTGCCGGGGTCGAGATAGGACCGCTCCGGCTGCTTGCGGATGATGATGCGGGTGGACGAATCCTGCGCGGCGGCGGGAAGTGCCGCACCGGCGACGATTGCCGCAGAGACCAGAGCCCCCAGGGCGGCCGGGGCAAACGTGACGAAGCGCATTTCAACCTCCACACGGCATATCGCCGCCAAATCGACGCTTAAGCCACCAAGAAGATGGTGGCAAGTTGGTTCCGCGTCGAGAGCGGCGCGGGGTTAATTCTGCCGTTCGGCGATGAACCGGGCCGCTTTGCGAAGACGTGTGGCACGGCTGCCGAAGGGCGCCAGCGCGTCTTCTGCCTCACCCACCAGCCGCGACAGTTCCTGCCGGGCGCCTTCCAGCCCGAGCAGGCCGACGAAGGTGGCCTTGCCCGCGCTGGCATCCTTGCCGACCGCCTTGCCGACCGTGCCGGCCTCGCCCTCGACGTCGAGCAGGTCGTCGGCGATCT
Source organism: uncultured Starkeya sp. (assembly GCA_964543245.1). Classification (GTDB taxonomy): domain Bacteria; phylum Pseudomonadota; class Alphaproteobacteria; order Rhizobiales; family Xanthobacteraceae; genus Ancylobacter. The sequence continues at coordinate 20,490 of CAZIXP010000022.1, read as the reverse complement.
GGAAGGCGGTCCCGACGGCCGTGCTGTAGGCGGCGAGCGCGCCCTGCTCGGCCGCCGAGGCCCGCCCGAGCCGCGCCCCGGCCTCGCAGGCGAAGCGCAGCAGGGCGCCGGTCTTGAGCGACTGCATCCGCCGGATGCCGTCGACGCCGAGGCTCGGCTGGCGCCCGCCATCGAAGCGGCCTTCGGCGGCGAGGTCGAGCATCTGGCCTCCCACCATGCCGTCCGCTCCGGCGGCACGGGCCAGGCCGAGCACCAGCGCCGCCCGCACCGCGGGATCGGCGTCGGCCTCCTCGCCGGCGAGAATCTCGAAGGCGAGCGTCAGCAGGGCGTCGCCGGCGAGAATCGCGGTCGCCTCGTCATAGGCGCGGTGGACGGTCGGCAGGCCGCGGCGCAGATCGTCGTCGTCCATGGCCGGCAGGTCGTCATGGACGAGGGAATAGCAGTGCACGCATTCCAGCGCCGCCGCCGTCGGCAGCGCGTCGGCAGGGGCCACCCCGAACAGGCCGGCGGTTTCGATCACGAGGAAGGGGCGCAGCCGCTTTCCCCCGCCCAGCGCGGCGTGGCGCATGGCCTGTGCGAGGCGATCGGAGGCGGTGGCGCTTGCCGCGATGGTGCGGTCAATATAGGCAGCAACGGCATCTGCTGTTTCCGCAAGGGCGGCAGGCAGGTCATCATGCATGACGGGTGTCCGGGAGAAGGCTGCTTCCGTGCCCGAGAGACCGTGGCGGGTCAAGCCTGCTGCGGGCGAGGAACAGGCCTGCCGCGTCGAACGGGGTGTTCCGTTGCGGGTTATGGGTGCGGAACTCTGCCGGGGGAGGCTGCGTGCGTTTGGTCGTCAGGCTGGTCGTTCTGCTGGTGCTGGCGGTGGCGGCGCTGGGGCTGCTCTATACCGTGGTCAACCCGGTCTCGACGCTGATGCTGGCGCGCTACCCCACTGCCCGGCCGGTGGAGCGGGACTGGGTGGGGCTCGATTCGGTGGCGCCGGCGCTGGTGCGCAGCGTGCTGGCGTCGGAAGATGCGCGGTTCTGCCAGCATTTCGGGGTCGATCTGGTGGAGCTCAACAACGCCATCGACGATTCCGAAGATGGCGAGCCCTCGCGCGGGGCCTCCACCATCACCATGCAGCTGGCCAAGAACCTGTTCCTGTGGAACGGCCGCAGCGTGGTGCGCAAGGCGCTGGAAATGCCGCTCGCGGTCTATCTCAACCTCATCCTGTCCAAGCGGCGGCAGCTCGAAATCTATCTCAACATCGCGGAATGGGGCCCGGATGGCCAGTTCGGCATCGAGGCCGGCACGCAGCGGGCGTTCCGCAAGGGCGCGGCGCAGCTCTCGGCCCGCGAGGCGGCGCTGATGGCGGTGATGCTGCCCAATCCCCATACCCGCGACGCTGGCAAACCGGGGCCGGGGCTCCAGCGCCTCGCCGCGCGGCTGCAGAATCGGATGCAGCGGGAAGGGCCGGAACTGACCGCGTGCCTCGGGCCGCTGGGAGGATCGTGAAGGCATGCGCGACGTGTGGATTCAACGCCCGCCGCCCCCTTTCGCTTCGCGGCCCGAGCCTGTATAAGCGCGCCTTCCAAGACACGAGCTATCCGGCACCGGCTCGCCCGCATGGGCGCCCGTTTGGGTGCGGAGGCAGCCGGCACAGGAGTTGATACAATGGCCGTTCCGAAGAAGAAGACCAGCCCGTCGCGTCGCGGCATGCGCCGCTCGGCGGACGCCCTCAAGCAGCCGACCTATCTCGAGGACAAGGATTCGGGCGAGCTGCGCCGTCCCCACCACCTCGACCTCAAGACCGGCATGTATAAGGGCCGCCAGGTCCTCAAGGTGAAGGCCGAGGCCTGATCCGCGCCGCAAGGCCCGGCCGTCAAAGCCGGGCCTGGTTCCGCTGCGGGGTCGGCGCACTGGTGGCGTGAAAACGGGTGAGCACGCCATATAGGCCCGCCCGCGTTGGTGTCTTTAGCGAAGGCTGGTTCACGGCCTTTTGCCGATGACTGAGCGTCTCGAGCCCTTCACGGCGTTATGCCGTGAAGGGCTCGAGACGTTTTGGCCTCAGCCGTCTGGTCGTTGATCGGTTATCGCCGGTCCCTCGGTGCGGCCCCGCAACCATTCCTGCGGACCCGTGTTCGGGCCGCCAAACGGTCGCAGTTCCGGCGCCTTAATTGCCTTGATTTGTATCGATTTTAGAACTATTTTTCGCATGATCAGGAATCGTGATGGAGGCGATTCGCGCCGTCCTGTCGCGCGTCCATCAGGTGAGGATGTCGTCCGTGCACTCAGATGCTGCCAGCATACCGTCGGCTGTGTCGCCTCTGCGGCACGAGACGGTCGCGGCCATCCTGCACGGGCTCGGCCACACTGCCTATAGCTGGTCGCTGGACGATGATCGCCTGCAGTGGTGCGCAAATGCCCCTCAGGTGCTCGGCCTCGACGACATCGGATCGATCAGCGCCGGCCGCGACTTCGAGCGCCTCGTTGCCCTGGACGCCGGGCATCCCCGCCATCTCGCGGTGCATGGCGCGCGCCGCGCGGTGCCGGGCACGAGCGTGCCCTTCGAGACGGTCTATCGTCTCCACACCGCAAGGGTCGGCACCGGCATCTGGGTTGAAGACAAGGGCCTCTGGGTGGCCGGGCCGAACGGGGAACCCGCCGAGGTGCGCGGCATCGTTCGCCGCCTTGCCGAACCGTCGCCGGTGTCCGCCCCGCTGCCGAACGTCTCGCCGCTGGTGCGGCTCGAGGCGAGGGAGGGCGGCTTGCCGTCCAACCGTCAGTATCTTACCCGCGTTCTGGAGCATGGCTTCGCCGACTGCCGGAAAGCTGGCGGCGAATTCGGCTTCCTGCTCTTTAACATCGACAATGTCAGCAAGCTGAACGACGCCTATGGCTATGCCGTCGCCGACGAGATCATCGAGCTCGCGGGGCAGCGCCTGCGCGAGGCGGCGGGCACGCATGCGGTCGGGCGGTTTTCCAGCAACAAGTTTGGCGTCGCGCTGGTCGGCGGCTCCTCGGACACGCTGGCGGGCTGCGCCCAGCGGTGCCTGCGGGCAATCGCCGAGCGCCCGCTTCAGAGCACCCGCGGCACCGTCGCGATAACCGCGACGGCGGGGGGCGTCTCGGCGCCGCGCCATGCCGCCGATGTGGCGGAAGTGTTCGCCCATGCGCTCGATGCCCTGGAACATGCCAAGTTCATCGGCCGCGGCAGCTTCTATGCCTACACCCCCAGCCCGGAGCGCGACGCGCACCGCCGGGCCAATCTGCGGCTGACCGACGACATCGTGCTGGCGTTGTCGAACCGCGACGTTTGCCTTGCCTATCAGCCGATCGCCCACACCACGTCACGTCGCATCGATCTCTATGAGTGCCTCGTGCGCATCCGCGGTGCCGACCGGCACCTGCTGAGCGGCGCCGACATCGTGCCGGTGGCGGAGCGCTGCGGCATCATGCATCTGCTCGACCACCGGGTGCTGGAGCTTGCGCTCGACACGCTGGAAACCAGCCCATCCGCGCGGCTGTCGGTCAATATTTCGCCGAACACCATCCACGATGCCGGCTGGCTGTCGCTGCTGGAGGCGCGCCGGCGCGTTGGCGAGCGGCTCACCATCGAGATCACCGAAACCGCGGCCATCCACGATCTCGGCCGGACCCAGCGCTTCGTGAACCGGCTGCACGACTTCGGCTGCAAGGTGGCGATGGACGATTTCGGCGCGGGTTATACCTCGTTCCGCAATCTGCGCCTGCTCGGCATCGACATGCTGAAGATCGACGGCAGCTTTATCGCGCCGCTGCTGACCTCGCCGGACGACCAGGCCTTCGTGCGCACGCTGCTGTCGCTGGCGGCGCACCTCGGCATCGCGACGGTTGCGGAATGGGTGCCCGACGAGCGAACCGCCACTCTGCTGCAGGAGTGGGGCTGCGACTATCTCCAGGGTGCGGTGATCGGGCTAGCCAGCCCCACCTCTCCGGTGGGCCGAATGGCCGCTTGCTGAGAGCCGCCTGCGACACCCAGAGTGCCAAGCGCCCCGAGCGCCAATCCTTTCCGCGCGACAGTTATCGGGCCGAGCGTTGCGGCATGCGTCAGCGGGCTGACGCATCGTCCGCAGATCGTCCGAATGGCGCCGCCCTCGCGCGGCGCCAGACGTGATGACGGTCCGTGCCTGACAAGGCCCGGACCGTCCGTTCAGCCGGTTCCTACCGTCCGTTGTGTCTTGCCGTAGGTGCTCGCCGTCAGTTCTTGGCGTCGTCAGTTCTTGGCGTCGTCCTTGTCGCCGATGCGGTCCAGCCGCTTCTGCATCTCGGCGACCTGGCGCTTCAGCTCGTCGAGGTCGCCGGCCCGCTCGGCCGTGGGGGCGGCCGGTGCCGCGGCGGGTTCCTCGCGGCCATTGGCGCCGGGCATGAACATCTTGAAGGTACGGTCGAAGATCTCCATGTTCCGCCGCACCTGTTCTTCCATCGGCGCGAAGCCGGTGAAGCCGGGCATGCCGAACGTCTTGAACTGGTCGCGGAACTTCTCCTGCTCGCGGGTGAAGTTCTCGATGGAGATGTCGAGATAGCGCGGAACCAGCATCTGCATGCTGTCGCCGTAGAAACGGATGATCTGGCGCAGGAAATTGATCGGCAGCAGGTTCTGTCCCTTGCCTTCCTGCTCGAAGATGATCTGCGTCAGAACGGAGTGGGTGATGTCCTCGCTCGTCTTGGCGTCGTAGACGACGAAGTCCTCCCCGTTCTTCACCATCAGAGCGAGGTCCTCAAGCGTGACATAGGTGCTCGTGCCGGTGTTGTAGAGTCGCCGGTTCGCGTATTTCTTGATTGTGACCGGTTCGGTGGATTTTGCCATCTATCCTATCGCCTTGGTCGTTTCCCGCGAGAACACTAGGACGTTTCCCGGCGCCTCGCCAGCGGGATGTGTCCCGCGCGCGGCCGGGTGTGAGCGAGCGGGTACCCTACCGCATTGACATCGATCACGTAGGGCAACCACGATACGACTACAATGGATCCATAAGGCCGCGTTCGCGGCCAACCAGCCGAATCAGGCGGAGGACGAACCCCATGGCAGACAGCATCGTGATCGTCGGCGCGGCCCGCACGCCCGTCGGCGCCTTCAACGGCACGCTTTCGAGCTTGCCGGCCCATGAACTCGGCAAGATCGCCATTGCCGCGGCGCTGGAGCGCGCGGGCGTGGCGGCCGGCGAGGTCTCCGAGACCATCATGGGGCAGATCCTCACCGCCGGCGCGGGCCAGAACCCGGCCCGCCAGGCTTCGGTCGCGGCCGGCATTCCCGTCGAGAGTCCGGCCTGGGGCGTCAACCAGCTCTGCGGCTCCGGTCTGCGGGCCGTGGCGCTGGGCTACCAGGCGATCATGAACGGCGACAGCGAGATCGTGGTCGCCGGCGGCCAGGAGTCCATGAGCCAGGCCCCCCACGTCGCGCATCTGCGCAACGGCACCAAAATGGGCAATCTCGAGCTCGTCGACACCATGATCAAGGACGGGCTGTGGGACGCCTTCAACGGCTACCACATGGGCAATACCGCCGAGAACGTCGCCCGCCAGTGGCAGATCACACGCGACGAGCAGGACAGCTTCGCCGTCGCCTCGCAGAACAAGGCGGAAGCGGCGCAGAAGGCCGGGCGCTTCAAGGACGAGATCGTCCCGGTGACCATCAGCTCGCGCAAGGGCGACGTCGTGGTGGCCGACGACGAATATCCCCGTCACGGCACTACCATCGAGGCCGTCGGCAAGCTCCGCCCGGCTTTCGCCAAGGATGGCAGCGTCACCGCCGGTAATGCCTCGGGCATCAATGATGGCGCCGCCGCCCTGGTGCTGATGAGCGCGAGCAAGGCCGCCGCCACGGGACGCACCCCGCTGGCCCGCATCGTGTCCTGGGCGCAGGCGGGCGTCGACCCCGCGGTGATGGGCTCGGGCCCGATCCCCGCCTCGCGCCGCGCGCTGGAGAAGGCCGGCTGGACCGTCGCCGACCTCGATCTTGTGGAAGCCAACGAGGCCTTCGCGGCGCAGGCCTGCGCGGTGAACAAGGACCTCGGCTGGGACACCTCCAAGGTGAACGTGAATGGCGGCGCCATCGCGATCGGCCATCCGATCGGCGCCTCGGGCGCGCGCATCCTGACCACGCTGCTCTACGAGATGCAGAAGCGCGACGCCAAGAAGGCGCTGGCGACGCTGTGTATCGGCGGCGGCATGGGCATCGCCATGTGTCTCGAGCGGGACTGACACGCGGCCTGCCGCCACCCTCCCTGCGCGGTCGGGGCGGTGGCGGTAGGAAGCGGACCGGCCGCGGGAGCAAGGCTCCCGCGGGTACCGACGTAAATGCGGTACTTTTCAACGACGTGCCTTTAAAAGACGATCGGCTCGGTCAAGGCCGGGGAAACGCCAGGGGGGAGTTATGGGTCGAGTTGCGTTGGTCACGGGCGGCACCCGTGGCATCGGGGCTGCCGTGTGCAGGGCGCTGGCCGGCGCCGGCTACACCGTCGCGGCCAGTTATGCCGGTAATGACGAGGCGGCCGCCGCCTTCACCCGGGAGACCGGCGTCGCCGCCTTCAAATGGGACGTGGCGGATTTCGCCGCCTGCAAGGCGGGCATCGCCGAGGTCGAGGCCAAGCTCGGCCCGGTCGAGGTGCTGGTGAACAATGCCGGCATCACCCGCGACGGCATGCTGCACAAGATGAGCCCCGAGCAGTGGCACGCGGTCATCAACACCAATCTCAATTCGGTGTTCAACATGTGCCGCAACGTGATCGAGGGCATGCGCGAGCGCAATTTCGGCCGCATCGTCTCGATCTCGTCCATCAATGGCCAGAAGGGCCAGATGGGCCAGACCAACTACTCCGCGGCCAAGGCCGGCGAGATCGGCTTCAGCAAGGCGCTGGCGCAGGAGAATGCGCGCAAGGGCATCACCGTCAACGTGATCTGCCCCGGCTATATCGGCACCGAGATGGTGCGGGCCATGCCGCAGGAGGTGCTCGACAAGCACGTGCTGCCGCAGATTCCGCTCGGCCGCCTCGGCGAGCCGGAGGAGATCGCCCGCTGCGTGCTGTTCCTCGTTGCCGATGAGGCCGGCTTCATCACCGGCTCCACCCTCACCGCCAATGGCGGCCAGTATCTGATCTGAGCGGGGGCTGGCGGGGATATCCGTTCCCGCCAGCCTTTGCCCGCTTCCGCAAAGGCGCCGATCGGGCTACCAGAGGCGGTTCGCCGCCGGGCCCGGTTCGCGCCGGGTCTTTTCGTGAGGGGCGAGCCTGCCCCGGTGCTCGAAAAGGCTGCAGCCCGCTTCATGTCCCAACACGCTTCCCGCTCCCTGTCCCGTTCGTCCGCGACCGCCATCGGCTTCACCGCGATCCTGCTGTGGTCGACATTGGCGCTGGCGACCTCGGCGACGGGCGCGGTGCCGCCCTTCCTGTTGACCGCGCTCACCTTCGCGATCGGCGGAAGCGTGGGCGTCGTAGCGGCGCTGGTCCGCGGTGCCGGCCTCGCCGTGCTGCGCCAGCCCTGGCCGGTCTGGCTGCACGGCGTGGGCGGGCTGTTCGGCTATCACTTCTTCTATTTCTCCGCGCTGAAGCTGGCGCCGCCGGCGGAGGCGGGGCTGATCGCCTATCTCTGGCCGCTGCTCATCGTTCTGCTGTCGGCGCTGCTGCCGGGCGAGCGGCTGAAGCCGGTTCACATTCTCGGTGCGCTCATGGGGCTGGCCGGCACGGTGGTGCTGCTGGGCAGCAAGGCCGGCGGCTTCGGCTTCGCCGCCCAGTATCTGCCGGGCTATGGCGCCGCGCTGGCCTGTGCCTTCCTGTGGTCCGGCTATTCGGTGCTGTCGCGCTGGTTCCGCGAGGTTCCGACCGAGGCGGTGGCCGGCTTCTGCCTTGCCACGGCGGCGCTGTCGGTGCCGTGCCATGTGCTGTTCGAGCCGGCGATCTGGCCGGCCGGCGGCGGGGAATGGCTGGCGGTGGTGGCGCTCGGCCTGGGGCCGGTGGGCATCGCCTTCTACACCTGGGACATCGGCATGAAGCAGGGCGACATCCGGCTGCTCGGCATCGCCTCCTATGCCGCGCCGGTGCTTTCCACCCTGCTGCTGGTGGCGGCGGGCTTCGCGACCGCGAGCTGGTCGCTCGCCATCGCCTGCGGCCTCATCGTGGGCGGCGCGCTGGTGGCGACCCTGCTGGGGCGGCGCTGAGGCCTCAGAGGGCCGGCGACCAGCCCGGCGCCGCCAGCTCGAAGCCGGCGAACTCGAAGCCGGGAGCCACGGTGCAGCCGACCAGCGTCCACGCGCCGAGGCTTTCGGCGGCCTGCCAGTGCCCGCGCGGCACCACCTGCTGGGGCAGGGCACCGCTGCCAAGGTCCGGCCCCAGCAGACGGCTTTCCACCGGACCGGCGGCTTCGGCCGCGACGCTCAGCATCAGCGGGGCGCCGGCATACCAGTGCCAGATCTCCACCGCATCCACCCGGTGCCAGTGCGAGCGCTCGCCCGCCGCCAGCAGGAAATAGATCGCCGTGGAGACGGCACGGCCGTCCGCGGTGCGATGGGGATCGCGGAAGGTCTCGCGGAAATGCCCGCCTTCCGGGTGCGGCTGCAGACCGAGCCGCGCGATGATCTCGGCGGCGGATGCCGCCGCCCGCTCTGGCGTGCCGGCCATGCGTCAGCCCCGGAAGCTGTTCTTCAGTTCGCGCAGCTGCGTGAAGACCGCGCCCGGTGCCGCGCCCGGCAGCCCGATGCGCGAGGCAAGCTCGGCGTCGTCGGCGTGAAGAAAGGGGTTGGTGGCCTTCTCCGCGCCGATGGTGGTGGGAACGGTCGGCTTGCCGGCGGCGCGCAGCGCTTCCACCTCGGCGAGACGGGCGGCCACGGCCTCGTTACCGGGCTCGACGCTCGCGGCGAAGCGGGCATTGGAAAGGGTGTATTCGTGCCCGCAATAGACGGCGATGTCGTCGGGCAGCGCGCGCAGCCGCAGCAGCGATTCCCACAGCACCGGCGCCGGGCACTCGAAGGGCCGGCCGCAACCCATCGCGAACAGGGTATCGCCCGAGAACAGCAGCCGCTCTTCCTCGAACAGGAACACGACATGGCCCTTGGTGTGGCCGGGTGTCTCCATCACCCGCCCCACCAGGGAGCCCACCGCGATCGGGTCACCGTCCACCACCGCAAAATCGAGGCCCGGTATCGTGTCGCGCTCGGCCTTGGGGCCGATGACGGTGGCGCCGAACCGCTCCTTCAGCGCCAGCACGCCGGCGATGTGATCGGTGTGGTGGTGGGTGACGAGGATGTGGGTGGGGGTCCAGCCTTCGGCATCGAGCGCCTTGAGGACAGGACCTTCCTCCGGCACGTCGACCACCGCGACGGCGTCCGTGGTGGGGTCGCGCAGCAGCACGGCGTAATTGTCGGATAGGCAGGGAATCAGGCGGATCTCGGCAGCCATGGCAACCTCGTGCTCCGGTGAACGAACCGCGAGGTGCCGCAGCACCGCGTCGGATGGCACGCAATCGGCGGCGCCCCTCCGCCGTAGGAAAAGCGGCTGCCGCGCCGTGTCCGGCCGCCGCCGCGTCGTCTCTCGCGCGCTAATGCGCGCCGGCGATCAGCGGCATTCCTGAGTGGCGCGATCGACCGCGGCGGAGATGCCGTTCAGCGAATAGGTGTCGGTCGTCACATTGCCGCGCCGCGACGTGGTCTTGACCACCGCCGACTGCCCCTTGCGCATCGCATCGACCACCCGGGCCTCCTCCGCGACATTGCGCACCCAGGCGCCGGTGTCGCGGGTGTAGAGGGTGAAGTTGTTGGTGCCGATGGCCAGCGAGGCGTCCGAGCCCTCCTTCAGCGGAAAGCCCGCGATCACGCTGATCTCGTTCTTGACGTTCTCGGCGGTGCGGGTGCTGATGAAGAAATAGGCGGGATCGCGGTTCAGCCCCTCGGGCTCCCGCTTCTTGGGCTGCGAGAGCGCGTAGCAGATCTTGCCGGAGCCGGCGGTGTCCACATACACGCCCCAGTCGCCGATCTGCGTGACCAGCTTGGGTGCGGCCTGTGCCGTTGCGAAGGCGGCGCTGCACATGGTGAGCGCAGCGCCGACGAATACGGCGCGCACGAGCGGTCGTGCCATTCTGGATCTCCCCCGATTTTCTGCTTCGGTAGCAGGACGATGCAGTCGATTCCCAGTCGTGGTTGCTAGGGATATCCGGCGGTGCCGCCGCTGTGAACCCATGGAGCGTTTCTCGGTTTGAGTTGCCGGTAATTTCGCACCCCAATCCACCTCTATTTTCCCAGCGGGCCGAAATAATGGCCGCGGTGCGGCAGGGTGAGGATCACGTCCGGCGCAGCCGCGCGAGGGCCGCCTCCGCCGCCACGCGGTGCTCGGGCCGAACATGGCCCGCGAGCAGCCTGAGGGCGGTTGCGAGCACCGCTGCGTCGTCGGTGAAGCCGAGCATGGGGAGCAGGTCGGGCATGGCGTCGGTGGGCATGATGAAATAGGCGAGGGCGCCGAACAGCACGGCGCGCACCTTCATGGGCGTGCGGCTGTCGAGCGCACAATAATACGCGGCGGTGATGTCGGTGGCGAAGGGAATCCGGCTCGCAACCCCCGCCATCTTGCGCCAGAAACCGGCGCGCACGCGACGTTCCTCCTCTGCGTGAACGTCATTAGCCTCGATCGGGTCGTCCGAATCCCGAAAAGTGCCGGCCACCATGTCGTCTCCTCCGCTGCGCCTGACATGGTCCCTGGCGGTGCGCCTCGCAAGCCCGCGCCGCGCGCCCGCACGCGAGGGCTGCGGCCGTCACATCAGCGGATAGCTCGCTTCCACCGTGTAGGGGCCGCCGCCGACCGAGTCGCGCGAGGAGAACAGCACGAAGCGCGGCACGTCGAAGGTCGGGCTACGGAAATAGCCGCGCACCGCGAGATAGTCGGCCACCTGGCGCGGCGGGGTGTTGCGCAGCCGGGCGAGTGTGACGTGCGGGCGGAAGTTGCGTCCCTCCGGCGGTAGCCCCACCCGCTTCATCAGCCGTTCCTGCTCGGCCTGCAGTTCGATGAGTGCGGGGTTGGACTTCACCGCGGCAAAGATGGCGCGCGGCTTGTGGTTGCCGAACTGGTCGACCCCGTCCAGCGTCAGCTCGAAGCCGAAGCGCTCCACCTCATCCAGCGCGGCGGCGACGTCACGGGCGACGGCGTGATCGACATCGCCGATGAAGCGCAGCGTGACGTGATAGAATTCCGGATCGATCCAGCGGGCCCCCGGAATGCCGCCGCGCAGCATGGACAGCGTGCCCGCGATCTCCCGCGGAATTTCGAGGGCGGTGAAAAGCCGTGGCATCGCCAGCCTCCATCGGTTCCCGCCTGTCCTGAGCGGAAGGTCGGTCCCGCCGGCTCCTCGGGTCATGGACCCGGGCGGCGGAACAGGGGGATTCATACGGATTCGCCCGGCGAGGGAAAGCCCCCGGGCGACGCCCCGGCAACGCTGTGTGAGGCTGACGTCGCGCATGCGAGGCGATAGACTGCCGGCCATGAGCGAATCGCCCGATGAGAATCCGGCCGGCGGGCCGATTTTGACGCCGCCGGGGCCAGCCCCTGGTAACGAGCCGGCACAGGCCGTGGATGGACCACCCGTGCCAGCGGCGGACGAGGCCGCGGCATCCGTCGGCGAGCCGGAGACCCGTCCAGAACTGGCGGAGGACGATCCGGCCGTGGCGGCGATGGACGCCGATGCCGAGCCGGAAGAGGGCGACCTTTCCGTCTTCGCCCTTCCGTTTGCCCGCATCGCCAGCCTTTACCGCTACCCCATCAAGGGCCTCTCGCCCGAGCGGCTCGACATGGTGGATCTGGAGCCCGGGGCCTATTTTCCCGGCGATCGGCTGTTCGCCATCGAGAACGGGCCCTCCGGCTTCGATCCGCGGGCGCCGGCCTTCCAGCCCAAGATCAAGTTCCTGATGCTGATGCGCAAC
>CAZIXP010000022.1:5547-8563 GCA_964543245.1 uncultured Starkeya sp. | reverse complement strand
GCTGCTCACCCGCTACATCGCCCCGACCTCGACGCTGGTCATCGAGCTGGAGGGGGTGGTGGAGGTGCGCGCGGAGCTGCGCGACGAGGCCGGCCGCGCCGAAGTGGAGGCGTTCTTCAAGCGCTTTGCCCGCTACCAGCTCCGCGGCGAGCCGCGCGTGCTGGAGGCCCCATCCGCCTTCCGTTTCGTCGACACCACGGAAGGCTATGTCTCGCTGATCAACCTCGCGAGCTGCCGGGCGCTGGCCGAAGAGATCGGCGCGCCGGTCGACCCGCTCCGCTTCCGCGGCAATCTCTATCTCGACGGGCTGGAGCCCTGGGAGGAGTTCGATCTGGTCGGCCATACCATCGCGGTGGGCGAGTTCGTGAAGCTGCGCGTCACCGAGCGGATCAACCGCTGCGCCGCGACGAATGTGGACCCGGTGACCGCCAAGCGCGACATGGATATTCCCGGCACGCTGCTGCGCAGCTTTGGCCATGTCGATTGCGGTGTCTTTGCCGAGATCGTCGAGGGCGGCCTGATCACCACCGGCGATCCCATCCGCTTCGCCGGCTGAACCTGCCGCGCCGCTGAAATGAAAACGGGGCCTCCTGGCGGAGGCCCCGTTCTCTTATGCGGCAAGCCCTTTATACGCGGCAAACCCTTAACGCTGCGGCGCCGAGGCTCACTCCCCGGCTTCGGCCGGGGCGGGCGCGGGCGGCTCGCCCGCCGCTTCCTCGGCATCGGCGCGGCGATAGCGGCGGCGACGCGGCGCGCGCGGCTTGGCTTCGACCGCCGCTTCGGCTGCGGGGGCCTCGGCCTCGGCGGCAACCGGCGCAGGCTCGGCAGGGGCTTCGGCGGCGGGCGCGGGCGCTGCCGGCACCACCTCCACCGGCGCGGGCGGAACCGGTGTAGCCGCCACCGGCGCTGCCGGCACGGGCGCTGCCTCGACCGGGGGCTCGGGCTGGACGGCCGCGGGCTGGGCTACGGCCGGCTGGGCCGCCGCACCGCCCTGGGTGATGAAGGCGGGCAGGCCGATCTCGCCTTCCGAGGCGAAGGCCGGCTGCGGGCCGAGCGAGGGCTGCGGCTGCTGGGCGGGATCACGATACGGCTCGGCCGCCTCGTTCTGCTCGCGCTGGGCGCGGTTGCGCTGCCAGCGGCTTTCCCGCGGCTCCCGCCCCTCGCGCGGCTCCCGGCCTTCACGCGGCTCCCGGCTTTCGCGGGGTTCGCGGTTCTCGCGCGGTTCACGGAATTCGCGGGGCTGCTCATTGGCGTCGCGCGGGCCGCGGTCGCGGTTATTGTCGCGGTTGTCGCGGTCGCGGCGATTCTGCCCGTTGCCGTCCCGGCCATTGGCCTCGCGGTAATTGTCGCGCTGGCCCTGCTGGTCGCGGTCGCGGTTGTCGCGCGGCTGCTGGAAATCCCGGTCGCGGTGGCCGTTGACCTCGCGCGAGGGCTGGAAGGGCTGCTGCCCCTCGCCCTGGCCGAAGCCCTGGCTAGTGTCTTCCATGTCGAAATCGTCGTCGTCCTCGTCCGGACGCTGGAAGGGCTGGCCCTGGACGCCGAACTGGGCCTGCGCGGCGGCGATGATCCGATAGTAATGCTCGGCGTGCTGCAGGTAGTTCTCCGCGGCCACCGGGTCTCCCGAAGCCGTCGCGTCGCGCGCCAGCTGCTGGTACTTCTCGGCAATGTGATGGGCCGTGCCACGCACCTTCACATCCGGGCCGTTCGACTCGTAAACACGCGTCAGCGGATTCTGACTGCGCCGGTTGTTGTTGTTCCGGCCACGCATACGCTTCTGCTGGTTATTATTTCGCATCGAGCTGATCTCTGAGGCCGGTGCGCCGGAGGTGGAAACATCCGCCTTTCAGGCACGGGCGTGTCAATCGCCTTGTTGTTCCGATCTTCCGGCTTCCGCCTGGCCTCACGGCCGCGGCCCGGATGTCGGGGCACTTGCTGCCCGGGGCGGCAATGAACGACTCTCCGCCGGAACCCGTCAGGGTCCAGCCGGATCGCCGGCGCTGCCGACCATCGGACCTTTTCGCCATGGGAGCGCATCCTGCGATGCATCGCGGCCGGCGTTCCGGGCGGCTGGAGCCGTCGAAACAGACCCGCACGAACATCCGGCCCGGGCGCGAACCCGCAGCCTACCCCATGCTTCGTCGCGCAACCGCACAGCCGTTCGCGACAAACCGGTGAAGCATCCGACCGTTCCACACCCCGCCGCACCCGAACTACGGGCGACGCTGCCAGTACCAGCTATGAACACCTCACGAGGCAATCTCGTTCAAGGCGTTCCCAAGGCTTGTATGTCGACAGATGAGGGGTAAGGTCGATTCCTGCAACGGACACTAATAGGTTCGTCGAAGCCTTCCAAGCCTTTTTTTGCTGCAAGGCGGTAGTGCGTTGCACGGCGTGACTATTGTGCCGCGCCGGCGACGATCGCGCGGGGAATGCCGGCGAGGTCGCGGTAAGCGGGGGTGGGGGCGAGGTTATGGGCGCGGAGCAGCGCGGCAACCGCCTCTTCCTGGCCGGCGCCGAGCTCCAGCACCGCCCGGCCGCCGGGGGCGAGCAGGCCCGGCAGGGCGGCGGCAATGGCGCGATAGGCGTCGAGCCCGTCGGCCCCGCCGTCGAGGGCGAGGTGGGGGTCGTGCTCGCGCACCTCGCGCTCCAGGGTCGCGATGTCGGCGGTAACGATGTAGGGCGGGTTGGAGACGACGAGGTCGAACCGCGTGCCGATCGCCTGCGCCCAGTCGCCGACCACCATGCCGAACCGTCCGAAAAATCCTAGCGTTTCCAAGTTCTTGGCGGCCTGCCGGGCGGCCCCGGCGGCGCGGTCGACCCCGACGCCATAGGCCTGCGGACGCTCCGCCAGCAGGGCGGCGAGGATGGCGCCGCTGCCGGTGCCGAGATCGAGGATTCGCAGCGCCATCCCGCGATCCGGGAAGGCGGCGAGCGCAGCTTCCACCAGAATCTCGGTGTCCGGCCGGGGAATCAGCGTCTCCGGGGCGAGGGCGAGGTCGAGGCTCCAGAACTCCCG
>CAZIXP010000022.1:0-5537 GCA_964543245.1 uncultured Starkeya sp. | reverse complement strand
TCCCGGCGGCCGGTGAGGCGGGCCAGCGGCTCGCCGCCGGCGCGGCGGCTGGTCAGTGCGGTGAGAAGGACGATGTGTCCATCCTCAACCGTCACCTCGCTGCGGGCGATGAGGTCGGCGTCGTTGAGGCCGAGCGCCGCCTTCACCAGCAGCCGGGCCTCGCGCGCGGGCTCGGCGAGGCCCGCCGCGCGCAGGCGCTCGGCAGTGGCGGCGAGCAGGTCGCGCCGGGTGGCGGGCGGGCGCGACGTCATGTCGCCCCCGTTCACGCCGCGCCCCGGTCGAGGCCCTCGGCTTCGGCGAGCAGGGCGGCCTGATGCTCGGTCACCAGCGCCTCCACCAGCTCGCCGAGGGCGTCGCCGGCGAGGATCTCCGGCAGCTTGTGCAGCGTCAGCCCGATGCGGTGGTCGGTGACGCGGCCCTGCGGGAAGTTGTAGGTGCGGATGCGCTCGGAGCGGTCGCCGGAGCCGACCTGCAGCTTGCGGTCGGCGGCGCGGGCGCTGTCGCGCTTCTCGCGCTCGGCCTCGTAGATCCGCGCCCGCAGCATCGCCATGGCGCGGGCCTTGTTCTTGTGCTGGGAACGCTCGTCCTGCACCGCCACCACCGTGCCGGTGGGCAGGTGGGTGATGCGCACCGCGCTTTCGGTCTTGTTGACATGCTGGCCGCCGGCGCCGGAGGCGCGGAACACGTCGATGCGCAGGTCACCCTCGTCGATGGCGATGTCGACCTCCTCCACCTCCGGCAGCACCGCGACGGTGGCGGCGGAGGTGTGGATGCGGCCGGAGGCCTCGGTATCGGGCACGCGCTGCACCCGGTGGACGCCGGATTCGAATTTCAGCCTGGCATAGGCACCCTTGCCGTGCAGCGCGGCGGCGATTTCCTTGAAGCCGCCGGCGGCGCCCTCGTTCATCGAGAGCACCTCGACCGACCAGCCGTTCAGCGCGGCGAAGCGCTCATACATGCGGAAGAGGTCGCCGGCGAAGAGGGCGGCCTCGTCGCCGCCGGTGCCGGCGCGCACCTCAAGGATGACGCCGCGCTCGTCCATCGCGTCGCGCGGCAGCAGGGCGAGCCGCACCTCGCGGGTCAGCTCCTCGATCCGCCCGTCGAGCTCGTCGGCCTCGGCGCGGGCGAGGGCGGCCATTTCCGGGTCGCCGGCGGCGTCTTCCATCAGGGCGCGGGCGCCTTCGCGCTCCCGCTCGGCGGCGCGCAGCGCCTTCACCCGGTCGATCAGCGGCGAAAGCTCGGCGAATTCGCGCGACAGGCGGACATAGGCCTCCGCATCCGGGCTGCCGGACAGCGCATGTTCGATCTCGGCATGGCGCGCGAGAAGCTGGTCGAGGCGGGAGTCGGGGAGCATGGCTTTACAGGGGCAGGCCGCTGGCCTCGGCGAAGGCGGCGAGGCGCGGGCGGATCGAGGCCGACCCCCCCGCCTCGATCAGGGGCGCCCCCACCGCGGCGACGGCGGCGAGATTGAGCTCGCGCAGCATCGCCTTGACCGGGCCGAAGGAGGCGGGCGAGACGGACAGCTTGCGGTAGCCGATGGCGGCCAGCGCCAGCGCCTCCAGCGGGCGGGAGGCCAGCTCGCCGCACAGGGTGACGCTCTTGCCATGGCGGGCGGCGGCGTCGGCAATGGACTTCAGCGCCCGCAGCGCCGGGGGCGACAGCGGGTCGAAGCGGTCCGCCACCCGGGGGTTGCCGCGATCGGCAGCGAACAGGAACTGCACGAGATCGTTGGAGCCGACCGAGGCGAAGTCGATGCGGCTGAACAGCTCGTCGAGCTGGAACAGCAGCGCCGGCACCTCCAGCATCACCCCCACCAGCACCCGGTCCGGTAGGCCGTGGCCGTGGCGGCGCAGATGGGTGAGCTCGCGCTCGACGATGTGCCGGGCCTTGTCGAACTCCTCCACCGCCGAGACCATGGGGAAGATGAGCCGCAGCTCGCGCCCGGTCGCCGCCTTCAGCAGCGCCCGGATCTGGCTGCGCAGCAGGCCGGGCCGGTCCAGCCCCAGCCGGATGGCGCGCCAGCCCAGCGCCGGATTCTCTTCCTCCACCGCCCGCATATAGGGCAGCACCTTGTCGCCGCCGATGTCGAGAGTGCGGAACACCACCGGCCGCTCCCCCGCCGAATCGAGCACCGAGCGGTAGAGCCGCAACTGCTCGTTGGTGCGGGGGAAGGCCGAGGCGATCATGAACTGGAGCTCGGTGCGGAACAGCCCGATGCCGGTCGCCCCGGTCTCCTCGATGTGCGGCAGGTCCACCAGCAGACCGGCATTGAGATGCAGCTCGATGGTGACGCCGTCGCGGGTGACGGTGGGCAGGTCGCGCAGCGCGGCATACTGCTCCAGCCGCTTGGCGCGGAAGCGCACCTTCTCGGCATAGGCGGCCTCGACATCGGCGGGCGGGCGCACATGCACCTCGCCGCCGACGCCGTCGACGATGATGGCGTCGCCGGGATCGACCTGGCCGACGATGTTCTCGATGTGGCCGACCGCGGCGATGTTGAGCGCGCGGGCGACGATGGTGAGGTGGCTGGTCGCCGCGCCCTCTTCCAGCACCAGGCCGCGGATGCGGCTGCGGTCATAGTCCAGCAGCGCCGCCGGGCTCATGTTGCGGGCGACGATGATGGCGTTCTCGGGAAGCTGGATCGGCTCCGGCCCGCCGGAGCGGCCGGTGAGCTGGCGCAGCAGCCGGTTGGCGAGGTCGTCGAGGTCGTGCATCCGCTCGCGCAGATAGGGATCGGTCATGCGCAGCATGCGGGCGCGGGTGTCCGACTGCACCCGCTCCACCGCGCCCTCGGCGGTGAGCCCGGTCATCACCGCCTCGCGCATGCGGGCGATCCAGCCGCGGTCATGGGCGAACATGCGGTAGGCTTCGAGGATTTCGCGGTGCTCGCCGACCCGGGCGACGCCCTCGTCCTCCAGCAGCATGTCGATGGAGGTGCGCAGCGTCTCCACCGCGTGGTCGAGCCGGCCGAGCTCGCTCTGCACGTCCTCGGCGATGACCTTGGTCACCTCGATCCGCGGCTCGTGCAGCACGACACGGCCGAGCCCGATGCCGTCCGACAAAGCGAGGCCGTTGATGTGCAGCGGCCGGCGCGAGGCCGGCTCGGCGCCCGGCACCGCCAGCGCGGTGAGCTCGCCGGAAGCGATGATCTCCGCCAGCACCATGGCGGTGGTCTGGAGCGCCTCCACCTCCTCCTCGGTATAGGTGCGGTGGGCGCGGTTCTGCACCACCAGCACGCCGAGCGTGTTGCCCGCGCGCAGGATCGGCACGCCGAGGAAGGAGTGGTAGATCTCCTCGCCCGTTTCCGGCCGGTAGGAGAAGGCGGGGTGGGCCTGGGCGTTGGAGAGGCTGATCGCCTCGGCCTCGCGCGCCACGGTGCCCACAAGGCCCTCGTCGATCCGCATCACGGTGAGATGCACCGCCGTGCGGTTCAGGCCCTCGGTGGCATAGAGCTCCAGCGTGCCGTCGACCCGCAGCACATAGATCGAGCACACCTCGGCCACCATGTTGGCCGCGATAAGCACCACGATCTTGTCGAGGCGGTCCTGCGCGCTGACCGGCTCCGCCATCACTTCGCGAAGCCGCCTCAGGAGCACGCGCGGGCCGCCGAGCGCGCCTCGCATCGGCCGTCCTCGGTTTCCGGGCGCCGCTTGACCCGGGCTTTCACTCAACCGGCGCGGGAATCGCCCGCGCCGTCTCCTCCGCCGTCAGGCGTCGAGCCCGTATACCGAATGCAGAGTCCGAACTGCAAGCTCGGTATAGGCGGCGTCGATCAGGATCGAGATCTTGATCTCGGAGGTGCTGATCGCGCGGATGTTGATGCCGCGCTCCGACAGCGCCTTGAAGGCCTTCGCCGCCACGCCGGCATGGGAGCGCATGCCGATGCCGATGATCGAGACCTTCACCACGTCGGTGGCGCCCTCGATGGTCTCGAAGCCGATCTCCGACTTCACCACCGCCAGCGCCGCCTTGGCCCGCTCGAAATCGGCGTTCGGCACGGTGAAGGTGATGTCGGTGTGGCCTTCCGCCGAGATGTTCTGGACGATCATGTCGACATTGATGTGGGCGTCGGCGAGGGGCACGAAGACGCCGGCTGCGATGCCCGGCTTGTCCGGCACCCGGCGGATGCTGACCTGCGCCTCGTCCCTTGCGAAGGCGATGCCGGTGACGACTTCACTCTCCACGATTTCCTCCTCGTCGCAAATCAGCGTGCCGGGCGGGTCGCCCGCGGTCTTGAGTTCGGGAGCGTCCGGGTCGGTGAAGCTGGAGCGCACGAAGGTGCGCACCTTGTGTACCATGGCCAGCTCCACCGAGCGGACCTGAAGCACCTTGGCCCCGAGCGAGGCCATCTCCAGCATTTCCTCGAACGCGATTTTGTCCAGCCGCTTCGCCTTGGGGACGATGCGGGGGTCGGTGGTGTAGACGCCGTCGACGTCGGTGTAGATGTCGCAGCGGTCGGCCTTGATCGCCGCCGCCACCGCCACGGCAGAGGTGTCGGAGCCGCCGCGCCCGAGCGTGGTGATGCGGCCGGTCGGCAGGTGGATGCCCTGGAAGCCGGCGATCACCGCCACCTCGCCGGTCTCGAAGCGTGCCAGGATCTCGGCGCCGTTGACGTCGAGGATGCGGGCCGAGCCGTGGGCGTCGTCGGTCGAGACGGGAAGCTGCCAGCCCTGCCAGGAGCGGGCCGGGATGCCCATCTCCTGCAGCGCGATCGCCAGCAGGCCGGAGGTCACCTGCTCGCCGGAGGCGACGATGGCGTCGTATTCGCGGGCGTCGTGCAGCAGCGCGGTCTCGCGCACCCAGCCCACCAGCTCGTTGGTCTTGCCCGACATCGCCGAGACCACCACCGCCACCTGGTGGCCGGCCTCGACCTCGCGTTTGACGTGGCGCGCGACGTTGCGGATGCGCTCCACGTTCGCGACGGACGTGCCGCCGAACTTCATCACCAGACGTGCCATGGAAGGGTACCGTACCGAATTGTTCTTTTGTCGGGGCCCGGGATGGGTCCCGCGGGCCGAAAGGCGCGTATACATACTGACCTCGCGCCCCGCCCGCAACGGCGGCGCGCCACCTTGGACCCGCTCCACGAGATGCATCATGCCGCAGCCCGCCGAGACGCTTTCCGCCCCGACCACGGTCGACCCGCGCGAGGTGGAGCGCTTTGCCGCGCTGGCCGCGGAATGGTGGAATCCGCGCGGCAAGATGAAGGTGCTGCACGTCTTCAACCCGGTGCGGCTGGCCTATCTGCGCGAGGCGATGGTGGCGCGGTTCGGCCGTGACCCGCGGGCGCTGCGCCCGCTGGAGGGCCTCTCCATCCTCGATATCGGCTGCGGCGGCGGGCTGCTGAGCGAGCCGCTGGCGCGAATGGGCGCCACCGTGCTCGGCATCGACCCGGCCGAGCGCAATGTGCGAATCGCCGCGCTCCACGCCGACAACGCAGGTAAATTTGGCGAGCATCTGAAAAGCATCACCGAAACCTTCCAGATCAGCTATATCGAGCTTGATCGTGAGCTGCCGATCGACAAGGTCTGCGACAT